>NZ_CP024636.1:246208-272221 GCF_009728735.1 Pantoea phytobeneficialis | reverse complement strand
CACTCGTCACCCAAGGAGCAAGCTCCTCTGTGCTACCGTTCGACTTGCATGTGTTAGGCCTGCCGCCAGCGTTCAATCTGAGCCATGATCAAACTCTTCAATTTAAAGTTTGATGCTCAAAGAATTAAACTTCGTAATGAATTACGTGTTCACTCTTGAGACTTGATATTTTTTAAGTCCGTAGACTTTTGATATCAATCCTGCGAGTGCCCACACAGATTGTCTGATAAATTGTTAAAGAGCAGTGCGAGCAGCGGGTTAACCGTCTGTCGCGAGGTGGCGTATATTACGCTTTCCTCTTTCAGAGTCAATCACTTTTTTCAGCGATTTTCTCTGGCGAGAGTTCCTTCAGAACTTCTCTCTCAACACCGCATTTCGTAAACCGTTGTGCCGTGTCGATGGAGGCGCATTATAGGGAGTTGTTCGGCGCACGCAACCGCTAATTTCAATAAAAACAACCGTTCGCTGCATTCCACAGCAAAACCCCGCCTTATACCCACTTACACACAAAGTTATCCACACCTCACGACAGAAATGAATTTAGGCGAGCATCGCGCAAACGTTTTCGCTACAATGCCCCGCGACGTGAAGGATGCCCCTTTTGGGGCGTTACCTGAGGCCAACGTTTCTTCTATATAGAAGAAAAACGCTAAGCTTGATGTAACGCTCTTATTTACGCGAAACAAAGCCAAGGGATAAAACCACCATGCAACAACGTCGTCCAGTACGCCGCGCTCTGCTGAGTGTCTCAGACAAAGCCGGTATCCTCGAATTTGCTCAGGCACTCTCCAGCCGTGGTGTTGAGCTGCTCTCCACAGGTGGCACTGCACGCCTGCTGGCAGATGCGGGCCTGCCGGTCACTGAAGTGTCTGACTACACCGGTTTTCCGGAAATGATGGATGGACGTGTCAAAACGCTGCACCCGAAAGTGCATGGCGGCATTCTTGGTCGTCGCGGCCAGGATGATGCCATCATGGCGCAGCACGCTATCAATCCTATCGACATGGTGGTCGTTAACCTTTATCCCTTCGCCCAAACCGTGGCGAAGCCGGGCTGTACGCTGGAAGATGCGGTTGAAAACATCGATATCGGCGGCCCGACCATGGTGCGCTCCGCCGCGAAGAACCATAAAGACGTGGCAATTGTCGTTAAGAGCAGCGATTACCACGCCATCATTGCCGAGCTGGACGCCAACGAAAACTCTCTGACGCTGGAAACCCGTTTCGACCTGGCGATTAAAGCCTTCGAACACACTGCCGCCTACGACAGCATGATTGCTAACTACTTTGGTAGCCTGGTGCCGGCCTATCACGGCGAGAGCAAAGAACCTGCTGGTCGTTTCCCGCGTACCCTGAACCTGAACTTCATTAAGAAGCAGGATATGCGTTACGGCGAGAACAGCCATCAGGATGCCGCTTTCTATATAGAAGAGAACGTGGCGGAAGCCTCGGTTGCCACTGCCCAGCAGGTGCAGGGTAAAGCGCTGTCCTACAACAATATCGCTGATACTGATGCTGCTCTGGAATGTGTCAAAGAGTTCAGCGAAGCCGCCTGCGTGATTGTGAAGCACGCCAACCCGTGCGGTGTGGCTGTGGGCAGCTCGATTCTGGACGCCTATGAGCGCGCATACAAAACCGATCCTACCTCTGCATTTGGCGGCATCATCGCTTTCAACCGTGAGCTGGACGAAGCCACCGCACAAGCCATCATTAGCCGTCAGTTCGTGGAAGTGATTATTGCCCCTTCCGCCTCTGAAGCCGCGCTGAAAGTCACCGCCAGCAAACAGAACGTGCGCGTTCTGGTGTGTGGTCAGTGGCAGGATCGCGTTGCCGGTCTGGATTTCAAACGTGTAAACGGTGGTTTGCTGGTACAGGACCGCGATCTGGGTATGGTCGATGCCAGCCAGCTGCGCGTAGTAAGCAAACGTCAGCCAACTGAACAGGAACTGCGTGATGCGCTGTTCTGCTGGAAAGTGGCGAAATTCGTTAAATCCAACGCCATTGTCTATGCGCGTGACAACATGACCATCGGTATTGGCGCAGGCCAGATGAGCCGCGTCTATTCCGCGAAAATCGCCGGTATTAAAGCAGGTGATGAAGGTCTGGAAGTAAAAGGTTCTGCAATGGCCTCTGACGCCTTCTTCCCGTTCCGCGATGGTATTGATGCTGCGGCTGCCGTCGGTGTCACCTGTGTGATTCAGCCAGGTGGTTCGATTCGCGATGATGAAGTGATTGCCGCCGCCGATGAGCACGGCATCGCGATGATCTTTACCGACATGCGTCATTTCCGCCATTAATCGTTGGGAGCGTAACAGATGAAAATTTTAGTCATTGGCAATGGTGGACGTGAGCACGCTCTGGCGTGGAAAGCTGCGCAGTCACCGCTGGCAGAAACCGTGTTTGTCGCACCTGGTAACGCAGGCACCGCACTGGAACCGGCATTGCAAAATGTCGCTATCAGCGCCACCGACGTTGCCGCGCTGCTGGCCTTTGCTCAGCAGGAGAAAATTGACCTGACCATCGTCGGCCCGGAAGCGCCGCTGGTGATTGGTGTCGTTGATGCGTTCCGTGCCGCGGGTCTGAAAATTTTTGGCCCGACACAGGCAGCCGCACAGCTGGAAGGCTCCAAAGCCTTCACCAAAGATTTCCTCGCACGTCAGCAGATCCCAACCGCTGAATACCAGAACTTTACCGAGGTAGAACCGGCGCTGGCGTATCTGCGTGAGAAAGGCGCACCGATCGTCATCAAAGCCGATGGTCTGGCCGCCGGTAAAGGCGTGATCGTGGCGATGACGCTGCAAGAAGCGGAAGACGCGGTACAGGATATGCTGGCAGGCAACGCGTTCGGCGATGCCGGCCACCGTATCGTGATCGAAGAGTTCCTTGATGGCGAAGAAGCCAGCTTTATCGTGATGGTTGATGGCGACAACGTGCTGCCGATGGCCACCAGCCAGGATCATAAACGTGTCGGTGACGGCGATACCGGCCCGAATACCGGAGGCATGGGTGCCTACTCTCCGGCACCGGTGGTGACCGATGAGATCCACCAGCGCGTGATGGATCAGATCATTTGGCCAACCGTGAACGGCATGAAAGCCGAAGGTAACACCTACACCGGCTTCCTGTATGCCGGTCTGATGATCGATAAAGCCGGTCAGCCTAAAGTGATCGAGTTCAACTGCCGCTTTGGCGATCCGGAAACCCAGCCGATCATGCTGCGTTTGCAGTCCGATCTGGTGGCGCTGTGTCTGGCGGCCTGTGACGGCAAGTTGGATCAGCAGACGTCACAATGGGATCCGCGTCCGTCACTGGGTGTGGTGCTGGCTGCCGGTGGTTATCCGGGCAACTACAACACCGGCGACCAGATTCACGGCCTGCCGCTGGAAGAAGTTGCAGATGGTAAAGTGTTCCACGCCGGTACCACGCTGAAGGATGACCTGGTGGTCACCAATGGGGGTCGCGTACTTTGCGTCACCGCGCTGGGCGCAGATGTTGCTGCCGCACAGCAGCGTGCCTACGAACTGGCGAAGTCTATCTCCTGGGAAGGCAGCTTCTGCCGCCACGATATCGGCTATCGCGCCATCAACCGCAAATAATCAGCAGGGGCACGCACAGTGCCCCTTCTTCATTCCCGGTCAGAAGTCGCTCTCTTTCGGCTGCCAACTACATTCGTCCGTGGGCGTGATATGCAATAGCTGCACCCCTTCAGGCGCTTCCAGCCAGGCCACCATCAACGGTGAGGATGTATTACGCTGCTGCTGTGCCAGCGTTGCCTGGATGCTGCTATCGAAAGGCGCATTCACCACCTTCCCTTCGCAGTTGCGTACCTGAGTATCGCCCAGCCAGTGCCCCTGGCTTAGCAATACACGGCCATTCAGCAAGGCATTGCTCTGCGCCAGCATGCGCTGCGCATCGAAGCGATACAGCTCGATACTGTCGCTACTTACCGCCTCACGACGTCCAGCCAGTTGTCGCTGCATAAAATTGAGGTTGCCCTGCTGATCAAAACGTAACGTAACGTCATCCGTCTGCTCGCCCGCGACCTGACGTTGCACGCTGATAAGATTGTTGTCCAGCCAGCTGTAGTCCGTTGTCTCCATTGCATCACCATTGAATGGCGTGAAGACCGTACGCATGTGAATTGATTGATGGTCGCTATTTTTGCGCCAGATACGCACCACGCCACGATCGGCAAGATAGCCGCTGGCGGTAAAGGCAGGAAGATCAGGAGTCGTGCTACAGCCCGTCAGCAGCGCACCACATAACAGGGCGCAGACGCGCTGATAATTACGTTTCAGCATGGCAGGCCCCGGAAACAAAAAGGGGCGATGTCGCCCCTCTTTTAAAGCTATACCGCGTCGCGGAAACTTACTTAACAGCGTCTTTCAGCGCTTTACCAGAGACGAACGCCGGTACGTTTGCCGCAGCGATTTTGATCTCTTTGCCAGTCTGCGGGTTGCGACCGGTACGCTCAGCGCGGTGGTTCACTTTAAAAGTACCAAAACCAACCAGTTGTACAGCATCACCATCTTTCAGAGACTCAGTGATCGCAGCCAGGGTAGATTCCAGAGCAGTTTTAGCCTGGGTTTTTGACAGGTCTGCTTTTTCCGCGATCACATCAATCAGTTGAGTCTTGTTCATAAGTTATCCTTAAAGTGTATTTATCGCTTGCTAAGCAACGAGTGCGAGGGAAAAGCCATATTCTGGCACTCTTCAGCCTGCACGCACCGATAGCCACAATTTTCAGCCCCCCAAATGTAGACCAGACAGGGGGCTGATGTGAAGCCTCCAGGCGCGCTAATTCGGGCCTGAAGTCACGTTTTCTCGCCTTATTGCTGAAAAATTATACCGATGTTACTGATTCCCGCTTCGCGCAGGTCAGAACGTAACCCTTTAATCAGCTCGAGGTCGCGCTCTTCGCATTCTGCCAACAGGCGGAAAATCTCCCACTGCATATCCCATTCGTCAATAATCGCCTGGTTTTCGCGCAGCTCTTCATCGCTCATTTCGCGTCCAGCCTGGGTCATTTCGAGGATAGCGACAGTGGTCACTGAGGTGCGGCTCACTTCAACCGCATGTTCCAGGGTTTCGCCACTGAGCTGAGCATGCAGCACTTCACTCAATGCCACGCAGGCATCAATCGCCGGATGCACGCCATAGATATCGAAATCGTCGCCATTGGGGATGACCGCTTCCAGCTTCTCCAGTTGGCTGTCGAAATTGATTTTAGCGCCTTTGACCGTCAGGCTTTCCCAGACTAAATCGAGAATACGGCGATAAAGCTGCGGATCGGCGAATTCGGTCTGCTGACAGAAGGCCCAGTAGTTAGGGAACATACGTTCACACAGACAGGCCATAAAGGTGACGTGCTGCCAGCTTTCCAGCTTCGCCAGGCGCAAATGGACGGGGTTCTGTAACATCAAACTTGCTCTCAATAATTTAGCTGGCGGCAGTGTACCGCAAAAGCCGCGCGCAAACAGCGTTAACGCGCATTTTGCCTGCGCAGAAAGGCCGGACGACCAGAAGCTACCGCATCGGCCCAGCGTGTCGGCTCAGGCAGGCGATAACCCGCCATGCAATTTTCCACCCACTGCAATGCGCTGTCGGTACTGACACGATGGCCGGTGGAGATAAAAAGTGGGTTGCAGCGCGCCTTGCTGCGCCACACCCAACCCAACTGCTCGCCTTTATCCAGCAACGGCTGACGGCTGCCCGGCGCTTCATCCAGCGTATCAAACTGGCCACACAGGCGCCGCTTTGCCACACCAATGGTCGGTACATCCACCAGCAAGCCAAAATGCGCCGCCACACCGAGCCGACGCGGATGCGAGATGCCATGCCCATCGACAAATAACAGGTCCGGTTGATGCTGGAGTTGTTGCCAGGCAGCTAATAGAGCGGGCACTTCGCGGAATGATAAAAAACCGGGGATATAGGGCATGGTGGTGCTGATGCGGGCAATCTGATGCTCCACCAGTTGCAACGAGGGGTACTCAAGAATCACCAGCGCGGCGCGCGTCACTTCCCCGCCCTGTTCAAACCCGACATCGGCACCGGCAATCAAACGGGGCGGCAGCACCTCAAAATCGTCCTGCCGCACCACGTCAGCTGCGCGCTGTTGCTGTTCCGTGCGTAGCGCCGCTAAATCCATCGCTAGCCCTGATGATAAGGACGTGACAAACGATGCACCGCCTCAACAAAGGCACCGGCATGCTCTGGCGGTACATCCTGATGGATACCGTGGCCCAGATTGAAGACGTGGCCTTCACCCTTGCCAAACCCTTCAAGGATGCCAGCCACTTCCTGCTCGATACGGGCCGGTGGGGCGTAGAGCATTGACGGGTCCATATTGCCCTGCAACGCCACTTTGTGGCCGACGCGACGACGGGCATCGGCAATATCGGTGCTCCAGTCCAGGCCCAGCGCATCACAGCCAGTTTCCGCGATCGCTTCCAGCCATTGCCCGCCACCTTTGGTGAACAGGGTGATCGGCACACGGCGACCTTCGTTCTCATGTAGCACGCTATCAACGATTTTGTGCATGTAGTAAAGCGAGAACTCGCGATAATCACGTCCGGTCAGCACGCCGCCCCAGGTGTCGAACACCATGATCGACTGCGCACCGGCTTTGATCTGCGCGTTCAGATAGAGGATCACGCTGTCGGCCAGCTTATCCAGCAACGCATGCAGCGTTTGTGGCTCGGCGTACATCATCTTTTTGATTTTGGTGAAGGCCTTGCTGCTACCCCCTTCAACCATGTAGGTAGCCAGCGTCCACGGGCTACCGGAGAAACCGATCAGCGGCACTTCGCCTTTCAGGTTATGGCGAATGGTGCGCACCGCATTCATCACATAACCCAGCTCTTGCTCCGGGTCAGGTACCGGCAGTTTGTCGACGTCAGCGCGGCTGGTAATCGGGTGAGAGAAACGGGGGCCTTCACCGGTTTCAAAGTACAGGCCCAATCCCATGGCATCCGGGATGGTGAGAATATCGCTGAAGAGGATTGCCGCATCCAGCGCATAGCGACGCAGCGGTTGCAGCGTGACTTCACAGGCCAGCTCAGCATTTTTACACAGCGACATAAAGTCACCGGCCTCGGCGCGTGTGGCTTTATATTCCGGCAGATAACGCCCGGCTTGTCGCATCATCCAAACCGGGGTGACATCCACCGGCTGACGTAACAGGGCGCGCAGATAACGATCGTTCTTCAGTTCACTCATAATTGGCTCTCTCACTGACAGGGCGCCAGTGTAGCATTTTCACAGCGCGCTGGCGCGACAGTGGGCAACGGTATCTTCAATCAGACGTCGCGCGACGGTACCCGGCGGCGGTAATAAAGGTAACGCATCGTAGCGGAACCAGCCGGCATCCAGCAGTTCTTTGCCGTCATGCTGTAGCTCCCCGCCATCGTATTCCGCCATATAGGCCATCATCAGCGAATGGGGGAATGGCCAGGGTTGTGAGGTGACGTAACGTACGTTTTTCACTCGTACATTGCTCTCTTCCATCACCTCACGCGCCACTGCCTGTTCGAGGGTTTCCCCCACTTCAACAAAACCGGCCAGTACGGTGTAGACGTTGTTACGATGCTTTGCGTGGTTCGCCAGCAGGATCTCATCTCCGCGCCGAATCGCCACAATGATGCAGGGCGCGATTTGCGGATAATAGCGTTCACGGCAGTGACCGCACAGGCAAGCAAACTCACGTTTGCTCAAATGCATTTCGTGGCCGCAATAGCCGCACCAGCGATGCGAACGAAAGAATTCCGCCAGTTGCACGCCACGCCCGGCAAGCTGGAACAGGCCGACATCTTCGTCAATCAACTGGCGTACTGAGCCCATATTGTCAGAACGTGATTCACGCACCAGCCAGACGTTTTCACCCTGCCATTCGCCAATCACCATGCCGCTGCTGCCCGCCAGATCGAATTGTTCCGCCGTCCCGTGCGGCAGCTCACCCTGTGGCAGCCAAAGTTTTTGTTCATGGCTGACAATCCACCAGCCAGCGTCTACGCTTGAGATCTCACGTTGCATTTAAATCGTCATCCTTAGCGTCTATTCGCAGAATGAACCACTATAACCCACATGGAGCCTTGTATGCTTACTCAGTTAGATGACCTGACCGAGCGTGTAGGCCGCGGTAACGAATTGGTCGATTCATGGCTACACGCGCGTCGTCAGCTACTTGTGACTTACTACCAGTTGGTTGGCATGAAGCCCAAAAAAGATGCGTTGAGTGCCCTGGACGAACAGGCGCTGGATGCCTTTTGTCATAACCTGGTGGATTATCTCTCCGCCGGCCATTTCAGCATTTATGAACATATTATCAGTGAGATGCAAGGTGACAGCCCGATGATCGCCGCCGCGCAAATCTACCCGTCACTGGAAGCCAATACCGAACGAATGATGCAACTGTATGACGGCCATCTGCAACAGGCCATCACCGATGACAACTGCGTCACCTTCCAGCAGGCGCTGTCTGAAGTGGGTGAAGTGCTGGAGTCGCGTTTTACGCTGGAAGATAAGCTGGTGCATCTGGCATGGGACAATCAGCTGGCGCATACGCCGGTAGCGAATGAAAGCATCATCGCCCGCCCTGCTTAGCCGCCCGCATTTGTAAAAGACTTGTTATTCGTAAAAAGCCCTTCTATGCTACGAGGGCTTTTTTATTTTACGGTTTAACACCGTAAATATTTTCTTGTCGGAGTGCCCATTTTGGGCTGAGACCGTTAATTCGGGATCCGCGGAACCTGATCAGGTTAGTACCTGCGAAGGGAACAAGAGTAAATATCACAGCCGGTGCGCGCGCCGTTTCTGTTACTCCTTCCGGACTCCGGACAAGCAACTTCCATCATTTACAGGAAACTTGCTATGTCTGTTGTAAAAACTTCTCGTCGTGAACAACGCGCCCAGGCGCAGGAATTTATTGATTCCCTCCAGGGCACTGCCTTCCCCAATTCTAAACGTATCTGGATCACCGGCAGTCGTGATGATATTCGTGTGCCGATGCGTGAGATTCAGCTCAGCCCGACCCTGACCGGCGGCAGTAAAGATAATCCGCAATACGAAGCCAACGAACCGGTGCCGGTATATGACACGGCCGGGGCTTACGGCGATCCGCATGCATCGATTGATGTTCATCGGGGGTTGAGCAAACTGCGCGCCAACTGGATCGCGGAACGCGGCGACAGTGAAACCATCGACCAGCTCAGCTCCAGCTATACACAGCAACGCCTGGCAGATGAGGGTCTGGATCACCTGCGTTTTGAACATCTGCCCCAACCGCGACGTGCCAAAACAGGCCGCCGTGTTACCCAGTTGCATTATGCGCGTCAGGGCGTCATTACCCCGGAAATGGAGTTTATTGCACTTCGTGAAAACATGGGGCGCGAGCGCATCCGTGGCGAAGTGTTGCTACAACAACATCCTGGCCATAGCTTTGGTGCGCATCTGCCGGAAAATATCACCGCCGAGTTCGTGCGTCAGGAAGTCGCCGCAGGGCGAGCCATCATCCCATCCAACATTAACCACCCTGAATCTGAGCCGATGATCATTGGCCGCAATTTTCTGGTCAAAGTGAATGCCAACATCGGCAACTCGGCGGTCAGCTCCTCAATTGAAGAGGAAGTGGAGAAGCTGGTGTGGTCGACACGCTGGGGGGCTGACACGGTGATGGATCTCTCGACCGGCCGTTATATCCATGAAACACGCGAGTGGATTTTGCGTAACAGCCCGGTGCCGATTGGCACCGTACCGATTTATCAGGCGCTGGAGAAGGTAAACGGCATCGCGGAAGATCTGAATTGGGAAATCTTCCGCGACACCTTGCTGGAGCAAGCCGAACAAGGCGTTGACTACTTCACCATCCACGCCGGCGTGCTGCTGCGTTATGTGCCGATGACGGCGAAACGTCTGACCGGCATCGTTTCGCGTGGCGGTTCAATCATGGCGAAGTGGTGTTTGTCGCACCATCAGGAGAGTTTCCTGTATCTGCACTTCCGTGAGATTTGCGAAATCTGTGCTGCCTATGATGTTGCTCTGTCGCTGGGTGATGGACTGCGTCCGGGTTCGATTCAGGATGCCAACGATGAAGCGCAGTTTGCCGAGCTACATACGCTGGGTGAGCTGACCAAAATCGCCTGGGAATATGATGTGCAGGTGATGATCGAAGGTCCGGGGCATGTGCCGATGCAGATGATTCGCCGCAATATGACCGAACAACTGGAACATTGTCACGAAGCCCCGTTCTATACCCTCGGCCCACTGACCACCGATATCGCCCCCGGCTACGATCATTTCACTTCTGGCATCGGTGCCGCGATGATTGGCTGGTTCGGCTGTGCGATGCTGTGCTACGTCACCCCGAAAGAACATCTGGGTTTGCCGAATAAGGAAGATGTGAAACAGGGATTGATCACCTATAAAATTGCCGCTCATGCCGCCGATCTGGCGAAGGGCCATCCTGGCGCCCAGATCCGCGATAACGCCATGTCGAAAGCGCGATTTGAGTTTCGCTGGGAGGACCAGTTCAATCTGGCGCTCGACCCACATACCGCGCGCGCTTATCACGATGAGACACTGCCGCAGGAGTCGGGCAAAGTGGCACATTTTTGTTCCATGTGCGGCCCGAAATTCTGCTCCATGAAAATCACCCAGGAAGTGCGTGACTTTGCCGCCCGTCAGCAGGCGGAAGCCCAGCCGATTGAAATCGGGATGGCGCAGATGTCAGATGCCTTCCGTAGCCGTGGCGGTGAGCTTTATCATGCCGCCGATGCCCTGAAAGAGGAAAATGTATGACCGCCGCCTTCCCCAGTACCGCCCCACGTTTAGGACTTTACCCGGTTGTCGATAGCGTTGAGTGGATTGCCCGTTTGCTGGAAGCGGGAGTACGCACCATTCAGCTGCGTATTAAAGATTGCGAAGATCATGAAGTGGAAGAGGCGGTGCGGGAGGCTATCGCACTCGGCAAACAATATCGCGCCCGCCTGTTTATCAATGATTACTGGCGCCTGGCAATTCGCTACAACGCCTATGGCGTGCATCTCGGCCAGGAAGATCTGGATGTGGCCGATTTGGAGGCAATTCGTCAGGCGGGCTTGCGCCTCGGCTTATCCACCCATGATGATGCCGAACTGGATCGGGCGCTGGCGCTGCGCCCCTCCTATATCGCGCTGGGGCATATTTTCCCGACACAAACTAAAGAGATGCCATCAGAACCGCAAGGCATTGCAGAGTTAACACGTCATCTGGCGCGGCTGGAAGGCATTTCAACGGTAGCCATTGGCGGTATTTCGTTGGCGCGCGCACCAGAGGTGCTGGCGACCGGCGTGGGTAGCATCGCGGTGGTTAGTGCCATCACTCAGGCACCCGACTGGCTGGCGGCCACGAAAGAGTTGCTGGCGCTGACAGAACCCACCGTCACGGCGTAAAACACGGCTGACGACGCGATTTATTGCGCACTAAATTGCGCGATAAATCGCGCCGCTACCGATCAGGCGCAGACCAACATCGCGCGTTCAATCGCAGCACCCACCAGCGCAATCGCCTGTTCGGTGGCATCGGTAATCGGTAGCGCATAGTTGAGACGCAGGCAGTTGCGATACTTACCCGATGCGGAAAACAGCGAGCCCACCGCCACCTGAATCTTCGAGGCGCGGAGTTCCGTGTTGAGGCGCACCGCGTCGAAGGCTTCCGGCAGTTCGATCCACATCAGAAAGCTACCCTGTGGGCGTGACACACAAATACCACACGGGAAATAGTGGCGTACCCAGCAGCTAAAGGTCTCGTAATTGCGTTGATAAACCTGGCGCATACGCCGCAAGTGCGGCCCGTAATGACCCAGACGAATAAACTCCGCCACCACATGCTGCGTCATGGTCGCGGAAGATCCGGTGCCGATATATTTCATGTGCAGCACCCGTTCGCGATAACGCCCCGGTGCAACCCAGCCGACACGCAGGCCAGGCGAGAGCGTTTTGGAAAACGAGCTGCACAGCAGCACTCGCCCATCCATATCCAGCGACTTAATACTGATGGGGCGCGGATACTCCCACGCCAGCTCTCCATACACATCATCTTCGATGATGGCGGCGTCGAAGCGTTGTGCCAACGTCAGCAGCGCCCGTTTACGCGCTTCCGGCATGATAAAACTCAACGGATTATTACAGTTAGGTACCACCACCACCGCTTTAATGGGCCACTGTTCGAACGCCAGCTCCAGCGCTTCAAGGCTGATACCCGTCACCGAGTCGGTCGGGATCTCAATGGCGCGAATACCAAAACCGCGTAGGGTTTGCATGGTGCCGTGGAACGTGGGCGATTCCACCGCAATGATATCCCCTGGCTGACAAACGGCGCGGATAGAAACCGACAATGCTTCGTGGCAACCGGTGGTCACCACAATGTCGTCAGCGCTAAGCTGGCAACCGCTATCAATCGTCAGGCGTGCGATTTGTTCCCGCAACGATGTCAGGCCCAACAGGGTGTCGTAGCTCAGCAGGTTGATATCCTGCTTCTGCGCCATACGACTCTGGATTTTCCACAGCGGTTTCAGCGTTGGCTGCGTCAGATCCGGGATGCCACTGCCCAGTTGGATCACGTCCCCCTCGATGCGACTGCTGAGCAGCTCCAGCACCGATTCCCACTGGGTGATCTCCACCGGGCGTTGAGCGGGACGGGTGATGGCAGGAACAGGCGGCGTGGCTTTACGTGTCGCCACAAAATAGCCGGAGCGAGGCTGCGGCACGATCAGCTGCTTCTCCTCCAGCAAATGGTAAGCCTGCTGGACAGTGCTGATACTCACACCATGTTCAATGCTGAGCGTACGCACCGATGGCAAGCGCTCTCCACTGCGATATAACCCTTGCTCGATGCGGTCTGAGAGCAAGCCCGCCAGATGCTGGTAACGCGTCATCGTATGCCTCACATGATTTCCAACAGGAAAAAACCAGTACAGATTGGATTAATTTTTACCATTCAGATCGGTCACAGCGCAATCTGTATGTTTAATAAATGTGTTTATTGAATCTGTATTGGAATAGGTGGAAAACGGACAATGCTTCTCAGACATCATACCGAGGGCAGGATTATGGAATTCGATCAAAACCGGGCGGCAAAACCCTTCAATATCACCTTACTGGATATCTTCCGAGCGGTGCGGCAGTTGGTGAAATCCTGGCATTTACGTCGGCAGACCCGACGCATATTGTCGCACCTCAGCGATACCCAGTTACGGGATATTGGGCTGACGCGCGGCGATATCGACCGCAGAAACTGAGAATACAGATGAAAAAAAACCCTGCCGAAGCAGGGTTTTTTATTGGCTAACTGACGAACGATTACTCGTCGTCGCTACCGCCGAGACCGGCGTTCAGCAGTTCAGCCAGGCTGGCAGAGGCTTCATCCGCAGTAACCTGCGGTGCAACCGGTGCTTCACCCGCCTGACGGCGACGCATACGATCCTGATGGTAAGCGTAACCGGTACCGGCCGGGATCAGACGACCCACGATAACGTTCTCTTTCAGGCCGCGCAGTTCGTCGCGCTTGCCTGCAACCGCAGCTTCGGTCAGGACACGCGTGGTCTCCTGGAACGATGCAGCAGAGATGAACGACTCGGTTGCCAGAGACGCTTTGGTGATACCCAGCAGGTCGCGCATGTAGGTGGCACCCAACTTGCCGTTCGCTTCCAGATCACGGTTAGAGATCTTGATGCGAGACACTTCAGCCTGCTCACCTTCCAGGAAGTCGGTGCTTCCGGCGCTGACGATGGTCGCTTTACGCAGCATCTGACGTACGATGACTTCAATGTGCTTATCGTTAATCTTAACGCCTTGCAGACGGTAAACTTCCTGCACTTCGTTAGTGATGTAACGGGTAACAGCATGAACGCCACGCAGACGCAGAATGTCATGCGGAGATTCCGGGCCGTCAGATACGACGTCACCACGTTCAACGCGCTCACCTTCAAATACGTTGAGCTGACGCCATTTCGGAATCATCTCTTCGTACGGATCGCTACCATCAACCGGGGTGATTACCAGGCGACGCTTACCTTTAGTCTCTTTACCGAAGGAGATGATACCGCTGATCTCCGCCAGGATTGCTGGCTCTTTCGGACGACGCGCTTCGAACAGGTCGGCAACGCGCGGCAGACCACCGGTGATGTCCTTGGTACCGCCAGATTCCTGCGGAACACGCGACAGGGTGTCACCTGCGCTGATCTTCACGCCATCTTCCAACTGAACAATCGCTTTGCCCGGCAGGAAGTACTGAGCCGGCATGTCGGTGCCCGGGATCAGAACGTCATCGCCATTCGCATCAACGATTTTCAGTGCCGGACGCAGGTCTTTACCACCTGAAGTACGCTCAGCAGAGTCAAGGATAACCAGTGATGACAGACCGGTTAACTCGTCAGTCTGACGGGTAATGGTCTGGCCGTCGATCATATCGGTGAAGCGGATGAAACCGTTCACTTCAGTGATTACCGGCATGGTATGCGGATCCCAGTTCGCCACGGTTTCGCCCGCGTTGACCTGCTCACCATCACCTTTCGCCATCACTGCACCGTAAGGCACTTTATAGCTTTCTTTGGTACGACCGAACTCGTCGATCATTTTCAGCTCAACGTTACGAGAAACGATCACCAGCTTCCCGGAGGAGTTGGTAACGGTTTTCGCGTTGCTCAGCTTGATAGTACCTTTGTTCTTCACCTGAATGCTGGATTCAGCAGCCGCACGCGATGCCGCACCACCGATGTGGAACGTACGCATCGTCAGCTGAGTACCCGGCTCACCGATGGACTGTGCTGCGATAACGCCGATGGCCTCACCTTTGTTGATGATGTGACCACGCGCCAGATCGCGACCGTAGCAGTGTGCACACACACCGAAGTCGGTTTCACAGCTTACAACTGAACGCACTTTGATGGCGTCAACAGAGTTCTGCTCAACCACATCACACCAGTGCTCATCAAGCAGGGTGTTACGCGGGATCAGAATGTCTGCGGTGCCCGGCTTGAGCACGTCTTCTGCGGTCACACGACCCAGTACACGCTCACGCAGCGGCTCTTTAACATCGCCACCCTCGATAACCGGGGTCATCATGATACCTTCGAAGGTGCCACAATCGTCCTCGGTCACCACCAGGTCCTGTGCCACGTCAACCAGACGACGGGTCAGGTAACCGGAGTTCGCGGTTTTCAGTGCGGTATCCGCCAGACCTTTACGCGCACCGTGGGTTGAGATGAAGTACTGGAGTACGTTCAGACCTTCACGGAAGTTCGCGGTGATCGGCGTTTCGATGATGGAGCCATCTGGCTTCGCCATCAGACCACGCATACCTGCCAGCTGACGAATCTGTGCCGCAGAACCACGCGCACCGGAGTCGGCCATCATGTAGATGCTGTTAAAGGAAACCTGCTTCTCTTCTTCGCCGTGACGGTTGATCACAGTTTCAGTTTGCAGGTTATCCATCATCGCTTTGGAAACGCGTTCGTTAGCGGCGGCCCAGATATCGATGACTTTGTTGTAACGTTCGCCTGCGGTTACCAGACCAGACTGGAACTGCTCCTGGATCTCAGCAACTTCAGCTTCTGCTTCTGCGATGATCTCAGCTTTCTTCGCCGGGATAACCATGTCGTCGATACCAACAGAGGCACCAGAACGGGCTGCATAAGCAAAGCCGGTGTACATGGTCTGGTCAGCAAAGATAACGGTCGGCTTCAGGCCCAGAATGCGGTAACAGGTGTTCAGCATTTTGGAGATTGCCTTTTTACCCAGCGCCTGGTTGACGATGGAGTAAGGCAGACCTTTCGGCACGATCATCCACAGGATCGCACGACCAATGGTGGTGTCGATCAGGCTGGTTTTCGCAACGAATTCATCTTGTTCGTTTTTGCTGTACTCGGTGATACGCACTTTTACGCGGGCATGCAGCTCGGCCAGGCCAGCGCGGTAAACACGCTCAGCTTCTTTCGGGCCAGTCAGCACCATGCCTTCGCCTTTGGCGTTCACTTTGTCGCGGGTCATGTAGTACAGACCCAGAACAACGTCCTGAGACGGAACGATGATTGGCTCGCCGTTCGCCGGAGACAGAATGTTGTTGGTAGACATCATCAGCGCACGCGCTTCCAGCTGGGCTTCCAGCGTCAGCGGTACGTGAACTGCCATCTGGTCACCATCGAAGTCGGCGTTATATGCCGCACAAACCAGCGGGTGCAGCTGGATCGCTTTACCTTCGATCAGAACAGGTTCAAACGCCTGGATACCCAGACGGTGCAGAGTCGGTGCACGGTTCAGCAGAACCGGGTGCTCACGGATAACCTCGTCGAGGATGTCCCACACCACCGCTTCTTCACGCTCAACCATTTTCTTCGCGGCTTTGATGGTGGTGGCGAGGCCACGCAGTTCCAGCTTGCCGTAAATGAACGGTTTGAACAGTTCGAGTGCCATTTTCTTCGGCAGACCGCACTGATGCAGACGCAGGTATGGACCTACGGTGATAACCGAACGACCAGAGTAGTCAACACGTTTACCCAGCAGGTTCTGACGGAAACGACCCTGCTTACCTTTGATCATGTCTGCCAGTGATTTCAGCGGACGCTTGTTGGAGCCAGTGATGGCGCGACCACGACGGCCGTTATCCAGCAGCGCATCAACCGCTTCCTGCAACATACGTTTTTCGTTACGTACGATGATATCCGGCGCAGCCAGATCCAGCAGGCGTTTCAGACGGTTGTTACGGTTGATCACGCGACGATACAGATCGTTCAGATCTGACGTTGCGAAACGACCACCATCCAGCGGAACCAGCGGACGCAGATCCGGCGGCAGTACCGGCAGCACGGTCAGGATCATCCACTCTGGTTTGTTACCAGACTGAACGAATGCTTCCAGCAGCTTGATACGCTTGGTCAGCTTCTTACGCTTGGTTTCAGAGTTGGTTTCGTTCAGCTCTTCACGCAGCTGCTCGCACTCCTGCTCCAGATCCATGTTTTTCAACAGGGCCTGGATCGCTTCCGCACCCATCTTCGCGTCGAATTCGTCACCGAACTCTTCCAGCGCGTCGAGGTACTGCTCTTCAGTCAGGATCTGACGTTTTTCGAGGTTGGTCATGCCACCTTCGACAACCACATAGGATTCGAAGTACAGCACGCGCTCGATGTCACGCAGCGGCATATCCAGCAGCAAACCGATACGGGACGGCAGTGATTTCAGGAACCAAATGTGTGCAGTCGGCGAAGCCAGTTCGATATGGCCCATACGCTCACGACGCACTTTGGTCTGCGTGACTTCAACGCCACACTTCTCACAAATCACGCCACGGTGTTTCAGGCGCTTGTACTTACCGCACAGGCACTCATAATCTTTTACCGGTCCGAAAATACGGGCACAGAAAAGACCGTCACGCTCCGGCTTGAAGGTACGGTAGTTAATGGTTTCAGGCTTTTTAACTTCACCAAAAGACCAGGAACGGATCATGTCTGGCGAAGCCAGAGCAATTTTGATCGCATCAAACTCTTCGGTTTTAGTTTGCGCTTTCAGAAACTTAAGTAAGTCTTTCACGGATTAGCTCCCGTCGGAGTGAGACTCTCAGGGATGTTCGACCCCAGCCGAACATCCCATAACCAGTACAAATGCGAGTGCTTACTCGTCTTCCAGCTCGATGTTGATACCCAGCGAGCGAATCTCTTTCAACAGTACGTTGAAGGATTCCGGCATGCCCGGTTCCATCTGATGGTTGCCATCGACGATGTTTTTATACATCTTCGTACGGCCGTTCACATCATCAGACTTAACGGTCAACATTTCCTGCAGGGTATAGGCGGCACCGTATGCTTCCAGTGCCCACACTTCCATCTCACCGAAGCGCTGACCACCGAACTGTGCTTTACCACCCAGCGGCTGCTGAGTAACCAGGCTGTAAGAACCGGTGGAACGGGCGTGCATCTTGTCATCGACCAGGTGGTTCAGTTTCAGCATGTACATGTAACCTACGGTTACCTGACGCTCAAACTGCTCACCGGTACGGCCGTCGAACAGAGTGATCTGACCGGAAGAAGGCAGGCCGCCGAGCTGCAACAGCTCTTTGATTTCGCTCTCTTTCGCACCATCAAACACCGGAGTCGCAATCGGCATACCTTTTTTCAGGTTCTCTGCCAGACGCAGCACTTCGTCGTCGCTGAAGGTGTTCAGGTCAACTTTCTGACGCACGTCGGTGCCCAGATCGTAAGCACGCTGGATAAACTCACGCAGTTTGGCGACTTCTTCCTGCTTCTTCAGCATGGCATTGATCTTCTCACCAATACCTTTCGCCGCCATACCCAAGTGGGTTTCCAGGATCTGACCGATGTTCATACGTGACGGTACGCCCAGCGGGTTCAGTACGATGTCAACCGGCGTGCCGTTTTCGTCGTAAGGCATATCTTCGATCGGGTTGATCTTGGAGATAACACCTTTGTTACCGTGACGACCTGCCATCTTGTCACCAGGCTGGATCTGACGTTTAACGGCCAGATACACCTTAACGATTTTCAGCACGCCCGGTGCCAGATCATCGCCCTGGGTGATCTTGCGACGCTTCGCTTCGAGTTTCTTCTCAAACTCATGCTTCAGCTCGTCATACTGTTCAGCCAGCTGTTCCAACGCGTTCTGCTTCTCTTCGTCGGTCAGGCCCAGCTCCAGCCAGCGCTCACGCGGCAGCTTGTCCAGCTTCTCAGCCTCAACACCACCCGAGATCAGTACCGCCTGGATACGACCGAACAGGCCAGCTTCGAGGATCTGCAGTTCTTCAGACAGGTCTTTCTTGGCCTGCTTGAGCTGCATCTCTTCGATTTCCAGCGCACGTTTGTCTTTTTCCACGCCATCGCGGGTAAAGACCTGTACGTCGATAACCGTACCGGAAACGCCGTTCGGCACGCGCAGTGACGAATCTTTCACGTCAGACGCTTTTTCACCGAAGATCGCACGCAGCAGTTTCTCTTCCGGCGTCAGCTGGGTTTCACCTTTCGGCGTTACCTTACCAACCAGAATGTCGCCGCCGGTCACTTCAGCACCGATGTAAACGATACCGGATTCATCCAGTTTGGAGAGCGCAGCTTCACCCACGTTCGGGATGTCAGCGGTGATCTCTTCTGGCCCCAGTTTGGTGTCACGAGACACGCAAGCCAGTTCCTGAATATGGATGGTGGTGAAACGGTCTTCCTGGACAACACGCTCAGATACGAGGATGGAGTCTTCGAAGTTGTAGCCGTTCCACGGCATGAACGCTACGCGCATGTTCTGGCCCAGCGCCAGTTCACCGAGGTCGGTAGACGGGCCATCAGCCAGCACGTCGCCGCGCTCGATCGGTTCGCCCAGAGACACACACGGCATCTGGTTGATGCAGGTGTTCTGGTTCGAACGGGTGTATTTGGTCAGGTTGTAGATGTCGATGCCGGCTTCGCCCGGATACATCTCATCTTCGTTAACCTTAATCACGATACGGGAAGCATCAACGTACTGGATGATACCGCCACGTTTGGCTACGGCAGTTACACCGGAGTCAACCGCTACAGCACGCTCCATACCGGTACCAACCAGCGGCTTATCAGCACGCAGAGTCGGAACCGCCTGACGTTGCATGTTTGCACCCATCAATGCACGGTTGGCGTCATCGTGTTCCAGGAACGGGATCAGTGACGCACCAACAGAAACAACCTGCTGGGTCGAAACGTCCATATAGTCAACCTGGTCGCGGCTGAACAGGCTTGATTCGCCTTTGCTACGACAGGTAACCAGATCGTCAACGAATGAACCGTCTTCGGCCAGGTTGGTGTTCGCCTGAGCAATAACGAAGTTACCCTCTTCAATTGCAGAGAGGTAATGGATCTCGTCACTCACTTTACCGTCAACAACGCGACGGTACGGCGTTTCCAGGAAGCCATATTCGTTAGTCTGTGCGTACACGGACAACGAGTTGATCAGACCGATGTTCGGACCTTCCGGCGTTTCGATTGGACATACGCGACCGTAGTGAGTCGGGTGTACGTCACGCACTTCGAAGCCAGCGCGTTCACGGGTCAGACCGCCTGGGCCGAGGGCTGAAATACGACGCTTATGCGTGATCTCAGACAGCGGGTTGTTCTGGTCCATAAACTGAGACAGCTGGCTGGAACCGAAGAACTCTTTAACGGCAGCGGAAATCGGCTTAGCGTTGATCATATCCTGAGGCATCAGGGTATCGAGGTCGCCCAGAGACAGACGCTCTTTCACCGCACGCTCTACACGCACCAGACCAACACGGAACTGGTTTTCTGCCATTTCGCCAACAGAACGGATACGACGGTTGCCGAGGTGGTCGATATCGTCCACTTCGCCTTTACCGTTACGGATATCGATGAGCTTCTTCATCACTTCGATGATGTCGTCTTTGCTCAGGATACCGGAACCTTCGATCTCATCACGCAGCAGAGAACGGTTGAACTTCATGCGGCCAACCGCAGAAAGATCGTAACGATCTTCAGAGAAGAACAGGTTCTCGAACAGGTTTTCTGCCGCTTCACGCGTCGGCGGCTCACCAGGACGCATCATGCGATAGATCTCAACCAGCGCGCTCAGGCGATCATTGGTTGGGTCAACACGCAGTGTCTCAGAAATGTACGGACCGTGATCCAGATCGTTGGTGAACAGCGTTTCAATGCGCTTGTGCCCGGACTGGCTCAGTTTAGCCAGCAGATCCAGTGACAGCTCCATGTTCGCTGCAACGATCAACTCACCGGTATTGGTGTCGATGTAATCTTTAGCCACCACTTTACCGGCAATGTATTCAACCGGTACTTCGATATGCTGGATATTGTCTTTTTCCAGCTGGCGGATGTGGCGAGCAGTGATGCGACGACCTTTCTCAACGTAGACGTTGCCGTTGGCTTCGATATCGAAGGAGGCGGTTTCACCACGCAGGCGCTCAGGCACCAGTTCCATCTGCAATTTGTTGTCGCGAATTTCGAACACCACTTTTTCGAAGAACAGATCAAGAATCTGCTCCGTGGTGTAATGCAGCGCGCGCAGGATGATACTGGCCGGCAGCTTACGACGACGGTCAATACGGACGAACAGGTTGTCTTTCGGGTCAAACTCGAAATCGAGCCATGAACCGCGGTAAGGGATGATACGTGCGTTATACAGCACTTTACCGGAAGAGTGCGTTTTACCCTTATCGCTGTCAAAGAAAACGCCAGGACTACGATGCAGCTGAGAAACGATAACACGCTCAGTACCGTTGATTACAAAGGTACCGTTTTCGGTCATGAGCGGAATTTCGCCCATGTAAACTTCTTGTTCTTTAATGTCTTTGACGGTGCCTTCCGGCGCTTCGCGCTCGTAGATCACCAGACGCAGTTTGACGCGCAGCGGTGCAGAGAAAGTCACGCCACGGATCTGACATTCTTTTACGTCAAAGACAGGTTCGCCCAGGCGATAGCTGACATACTGCAACTCTGAGTTGCCGCTGTAGCTCGCGATCGGGAATACGGAACGGAATGCAGCTTCCAGTCCATACTGACCTTCTGGATCTTGCTCGATAAACTTCTGGAACGAGTCAAGCTGGATAGAAAGGAGATAAGGTATGTCCAGCACTTGCGGACGTTTACCAAAATCCTTACGAATACGTTTTTTCTCGGTATAGGAGTAAACCATAGGGTTCCTCAGCTAGCTGACAAGTCGACCCACTCTGTCCGTCCTGAAGGGACAGTTCATGCAACACTATTTTGTTTTTCATGCGATGCGTAGCACCCCATGCAATACATCTTTCTATCACTCTTAAATCATTTCATCGCCGTTGCGCAGGCAGGGAACCCTCACAGGAAAGCGATATATTAAGTCGTCGATAGAAAAAGATATTGAAGAGAAACAATGGACAAACAGTGCGAAACGCCATCATTCCCCTGTAGCGCAAAAAGGCTGGTGACTAAAAAGTCACCAGCCATCAGCCTGAAACTACTCAGACTGCAACCCGAGGGTTGTCTTACTTAACTTCAACTTCTGCGCCAGCTTCTTTCAGCTGTGCTTCGAGAGCAGCAGCGTCAGCTTTGCTGATGCCTTCTTTGATCACGCCAGTAGCTTCAACCAGATCTTTGGCTTCTTTCAGGCCCAGACCAGTTGCAGTACGTACTGCTTTGATGACGGCAACTTTGTTCGCGCCAGCACCTTTCAGGACCACGTCGAATTCAGTTTTCTCTTCAGCAACTTCAGCCGGGCCAGCAGCAACAGCTACAGCAGCAGCAGCAGAAACACCGAATTTTTCTTCCATAGCAGAAACCAGCTCAACTACTTCCATTACGGACATAGCGGCAACGGCTTCCAGAATTTGGTCTTTAGTGATAGACATAACAATTGTTCCTAAGAATCAGTATAAGTTTATGCGATAAAGTACGAAGGAAAAGAGTGGGCCTTAAGCCGCTTCTTTTGCATCGCGAACAGCAGCCAGAGTGCGGACCAGTTTGCCGGCAGCGGCTTCTTTCATGGTCGACATCAGACGTGCCAGTGCTTCTTCGTAAGTCGGCAGAGTCGCCAGACGGTCAATATTGGCCGCCGTGATCAGCTCACCTTCAAAGGCTGCAGCTTTGACCTCGAATTTTGCATTCGCTTTCGCGAACTCTTTGAACAGACGAGCAGCAGCGCCCGGGTGTTCCAAAGAGTATGCAATCAGGGTCGGACCAACAAACGTGTCTTTCAGGCACTCGAAAGGAGTACCTTCAACGACGCGGCGCAGCAGGGTGTTACGAACAACACGCATGTAAACGCCAGCTTCACGACCTGCTTTACGCAGTTCGGTCATTTTATCAACGGTAACGCCACGGGAATCCGCAACAACCGCTGACAGCGCGCCTTTGGCTACTTCGCTGACTTCAGCAACAATCGCTTGTTTGTCTTGAAGATTTAATGCCATTAGCTTTTGCTCCTGGATTTGACCGGGGAAGGATTTCCCCGGAACTCACTTCACTTATTCACCCGAAGGCGAAAAGCGCTATTACACGGTGAGCAGAATCCAGTTAAGAAAAAATTCTTTTTGGTTCTGTCACCGTCTACGCAGGGGATTAAGCGTTTTATCCGAAGATGTCGCGCTCCTGCGGTCTTGGACGGAGGCCAGGATAAGGCCTGGCTCCAACCTTAGTGACTGAATAACAAAGGGATGAACCTTTATCTTCCACTCACTATGAATCTTGGTTCTGAATTGACTACTCAACCAGAACAACGGGCGTAAGATTCTAGATGAATTTTTCGCCCGTTTCAAGCAGCAATTAGTTTGCTGCTGCGTTCAGACCAGCCTGGTCGATGGCAACGCCAGCGCCCATGGTGGTGGACAGGCTAACTTTCTTGATGTACACGCCTTTCGCCTGAGCAGGTTTTGCTTTTTTCAGCGCAACCAGCAGAGATTCCAGGTTTTCTTTCAGTTTGTCAGCGTCGAAGTCCACTTTACCGATGGTGGTGTGAATGATGCCGTTTTTGTCGTTACGGTAACGAACCTGACCTGCTTTAGCGTTTTTAACTGCTTCAGCAACGTTCGGAGTTACAGTACCCACTTTCGGGTTTGGCATCAGACCGCGCGGGCCCAGAACCTGGCCGAGCTGGCCAACAACGCGCATTGCATCCGGAGAAGCAATAACAACGTCAAAGTTCATTTCGCCTTTTTTGATCTGGTCAGCCAGATCTTCCATACCTACCAGCTCTGCGCCAGCTGCTTTAGCAGCTTCAGCGTTTGCGCCCTGGGTAAATACGGCAACGCGTACTGAACGACCAGTACCGTGCGGCAGTACAGTTGCACCACGTACGTTCTGATCAGATTTACGAGCATCGATGCCGAGGTTAACAGCAACGTCTACGCTCTCTACAAACTTAGCAGTAGCCAGTTCTTTCAGCAGAGCAACAGCTTCGTTGATGTCATACTGTTTAGTTGCATCAACTTTGTCACGGATCACGCGCATGCGCTTGGTCAGCTTAGCCATTTCTTAGTCCTCCACTACCAGGCCCATGGAACGAGCAGTACCTTCGATAGAGCGAGTCATCGCTTCTACGTCAGCACCAGTCATGTCCGCAGCTTTGGTTTCTGCGATTTCACGTACCTGAGCACGGGTTACTTTACCGACTTTGTCTTTGTTCGGCTTACCAGAACCAGACTTGATGCCCGCTGCTTTTTTCAGCAGTACGGCAGCCGGAGGTGTTTTGGTAACGAAGGTGAAAGAACGGTCGCTGTATACGGTGATAACAACAGGAGTCGGCAGACCTTTTTCCAGAGATTCGGTCTTCGCGTTGAACGCTTTACAGAATTCCATGATGTTAACGCCCTGCTGACCCAGAGCTGGACCAACCGGTGGGCTCGGGTTAGCCATACCAGCTGCAACCTGCAGCTTGACGTAGGCTTGTACTTTCTTAGCCATGATATTTCCTCTATTGGGTTATAGCGCCTGCAAAACAGGCTCCCCGTGATGACAATTCACACGCTGTTGCCAGCGCATAAAAACAAAAGGCGCGAAATTGTAGATAAATTCCGCGCCTGCTGCAACTACAAAAATGTCTCGGGCGTTAGCCTTTTTCTACCTGGCTGAAATCCAGCTCGACAGGGGTAGCGCGACCGAAGATGGAAACAGAGACTTTCAGGCGGCTCTTTTCGTAATCCACCTCTTCCACCACACCGTTGAAGTCGGCAAAAGGACCGTCGTTGACGCGTACCATTTCGCCCGGCTCGAACAACGTTTTTGGACGCGGCTTATCACCCACCTGCTGCAGGCGGTTCATAATCGCATCAACTTCTTTATCGCTGATCGGTGCTGGACGGTCAGATGTACCACCAATGAAGCCCATCACACGCGGTACGCTACGCACCAGGTGCCAGCTGGCATCATTCATTACCATCTGAACCAATACGTAACCTGGGAAGAATTTGCGCTCACTTTTGCGACGCTGGCCACCACGGATTTCCACGACTTCTTCAGTCGGCACCATGACTTCGCCAAACAACTCTTCCATGTTGTGCAATTTGATGTGCTCACGCAGCGACTGGGCTACGCGGCCTTCGAAACCGGAAAACGCCTGCACGACGTACCAGCGTTTTTTTGGAGCTTCAGACATCTCAGAACCTCAGGCCAGTGATAAACGATACAAGTCGGACAAGAATACCATCCAGTCCCCACAAAATCAGTGACATCACGGCAGTTACCGCGGCAACGATTAACGTGGTGTGCAGCGTTTCCTGGCGAGTCGGCCAAATGACCTTACGCATCTCGGTTCTTGCTTCACGCGCAAACGCAACTGTCGCTTTGCCTTTTGTGGTCAGCAACGCAACGCCGCCTGCCACTGCAATCAGAACCACTACGGCCAGCGCACGTAACGGCAGTGTCACATCGCGGTAGTAGTAATTACCAACAATAGCGACAACCAGTAATACGGCAACAACCAGCCATTTTACGGTTTCCAGGCCGCGTCCGCTCCCTTGAGCTTCGGTATTCGCACTCATAAACCAACCTGCCACTATAATTCAGAAACTATTCTGCCCCGCATGGCGAGGCATCCAAACCGAGTAAGCTCTTAAAGCGCAACCCGGTATCCTGCACCGCTTAACAGAGCCTGTCTCAGCAATGATTATGACCGAAAATCACTGATGAGCCAGGTTCTATACAACAGCGTGCAAAAAGGGCATCAAATGATGCCCTTTCCGTGTGCATTGCGTCAAATATTATCGGGATTAAGCGATAACTTTAGCAACAACGCCCGCACCAACGGTACGGCCGCCTTCGCGGATTGCGAAGCGCAGACCTTCGTCCATTGCGATCGGGTGAATCAGGGTAACAACCATTTTGATGTTGTCGCCCGGCATTACCATCTCTACGCCTTCCGGCAGTTCTACTGAACCTGTTACGTCAGTAGTACGGAAGTAGAACTGAGGACGGTAGCCTTTGAAGAACGGAGTATGACGGCCGCCTTCGTCTTTAGACAGTACGTACACTTCTGATTCGAACTGAGTGTGCGGCTTGATGGTGCCC
>NZ_CP024636.1:240664-246108 GCF_009728735.1 Pantoea phytobeneficialis | reverse complement strand
AGCAGCACCGGTGATCATGTTTTTCACATAGTCGGCGTGGCCCGGGCAGTCAACGTGCGCGTAGTGGCGAGTCGGGGTTTCGTACTCAACGTGAGAAGTGTTGATGGTGATACCACGAGCTTTCTCTTCCGGCGCGTTGTCGATCTGGTCGAATGCACGAGCCTGGCCGCCGTAGGTTTTAGCCAGAACGGTGGTGATTGCAGCAGTCAGAGTGGTTTTACCGTGGTCAACGTGACCGATGGTGCCCACGTTTACGTGCAGTTTGTTACGTTGAAATTGCTCTTTAGCCATCGCTTGTCCCTCTAAGACATGGATATATCAAAGATATCGTCACATCAACCAGGCTATGCCTGACTGTTAGTTTTACAGAGAGAGAATCAGGAGAGAGATAAAGGAAGTGGTGCTGATACCCAGAGTCGAACTGGGGACCTCACCCTTACCAAGGGTGCGCTCTACCAACTGAGCCATATCAGCACATCTGGAGCGGGCAGCGGGAATCGAAC
Source organism: Pantoea phytobeneficialis (assembly GCF_009728735.1). Taxonomy (NCBI): domain Bacteria; kingdom Pseudomonadati; phylum Pseudomonadota; class Gammaproteobacteria; order Enterobacterales; family Erwiniaceae; genus Pantoea; species Pantoea phytobeneficialis. Next base: position 245,605 of record NZ_CP024636.1, on the reverse strand, counting down.
CCGCATCATCAGCTTGGAAGGCTGAGGTAATAGCCATTATACGATGCCCGCATCCTGGAACTCGGCTACCTGTTCTTTCTGTAGCTTATGAATAATAAAAGAAGACCCTCTATTATTCGAGTCAGCCAGTATTTCCGGCTAACTTTGACTGTGCCAACGCTCAGTCTGAATTCGAAGGTGAGAGAATTGAACTCACCCATCAGACGACGACCTCATCTGACGCTCAACCAGGAGGTTGAGATGGTGGTGGGAGAAGGATTCGAACCTTCGAAGTCTGTGACGGCAGATTTACAGTCTGCTCCCTTTGGCCGCTCGGGAATCCCACCTACTTGATGGTGCCGGCTACCGGAATCGAACTGGTGACCTACTGATTACAAGTCAGTTGCTCTACCAACTGAGCTAAGCCGGCATCAAGTGACGCGCATTCTAGGAAGTGCGGATGCAGGATGCAACAAAAAAATTGCCAAAATCGCGCTATCGATTACTATTTGTGCAAATCCTCGCAAATCAATCATAAATTGCGGCAAATTTGTTCAGGATTGCTGCTTTTTTACCCGTGAAATCCTGCCACTCCGACATAGATTTTTCTCTAAACAGCTGCACAATTCTGAGTCACGTTGCCATCTGTCTGTGCAAACTAATGCACATTGCATGACATCCTCCCCTTGTCAGCTGTTTTTTGGCTGGCGCGTAATTTGCTTATTTAGGTAAACCAGCCCAGACAAGGAGGATTTCGCATGAATATTTTTTACTCAATGCCACCACATTACCTCGTTATCGCCATGCTCTGGCCGCATTGATGATTGACGCTATCTCACACAATATGACGTCGCCATTTCGGCAATCGAGTAGACAGGAACAACATCAGGCCGCAGAACGTTACTTTCACGGTTTACGCGACCGCCTGGCGCGACATGAGTTGCTATTATAGGTGGCATTGAATGAATCCGGGCTTGTCGGCAGTGTGCAACTCAGTATCTGCCAGCGTCCCGATGGCCAGAACCGGGCTGAGATCCTCCATTTATTGGTTCATTCGCAAGCACGTCGTGAAAGGATTGGCTTTAAGCTCATGCAGGTGCTGGAGCAAAAAGCGGAAGCCTGTCATCGCGGGTTGCTTTATCTCGATGTCATGGCAGGCTCGCCAGCAGAAGCCTTTTATCGGACTCAGGGATATCATTATCTTGGAGAGTTGCCTGATTATTCGCAGCGCGCTGATGGGCATCCCCATCCGGGAGCCATCTATTACAAACGCTTGCGACCAGGCGCACCAGAAGATGCTTCGTCAACCTACTGAGTGACAAGAAAAATGTGGGCGCGCTTACGAAAGCGTGCTCGCTTTTATCATTTTACTTCTTTTTAAAGTCACACTGGTGTTACCCTCCTGCCCATTGTTCTCGTTAAATTACCCCTGTGACGTGCAACTGAGTTCGACACATCGCTGTATGCCTGATGCTGCAAGGTGTAGATGAGCCAGAATTTGCTGTCAGATGCATGCTTATGAGTAAAAAGACGACGCCACTTACTACGCCCTACCTGGAGTTTGATCGTCAGCAATGGGCTGCCTTGCGCGACTCAGTGCCGATGACACTGGCAGAGGGTGAAATCGAACGATTGCGCGGCATCAACGAGGATCTCTCGCTGGAAGAGGTCGCGGAGATTTATTTGCCGTTATCGCGCCTGTTAAATTTTTACATCAGTTCTAATCTGCGACGCCAGGCTGTGCTTGAACAGTTTCTTGGCACCAACGCGCAGAAAATCCCTTATATCATCAGCATTGCTGGCAGTGTCGCTGTGGGTAAAAGTACCACCGCCCGCGTGTTGCAGGCACTGCTCAGCCGTTGGCCGGAACATCGCAAAGTAGAATTGATCACCACAGATGGCTTTCTCCACCCAAATGCGGTTCTGAAACAACGCGGGTTGATGAAAAAGAAAGGCTTCCCGCAATCCTACGATATGCATCGACTGGTCAATTTTGTCTCCGACCTAAAGTCCGGTGCCAGCCAGGTAACTGCCCCGGTTTATTCACATCTGATTTATGATGTTATTCCCGACGGCGATAAAGTTGTTAAACAGCCTGATATTCTGATCCTTGAAGGTTTAAACGTGCTGCAAAGCGGAATGGATTATCCTCACGATCCGCATCATGTATTTGTCTCGGATTTTGTCGACTTCTCCATATATGTTGATGCACCTGAAGATCTGCTCGAAAGCTGGTATATCAATCGGTTTCTTAAATTTCGTGAAGGTGCCTTTAGCGATCCAGATTCATATTTCCATCATTATTCTCAACTGCCTGAAGAAGACGCCGTCAGCATTGCTCGCAGTCTGTGGAAAGAGATTAACTGGTTGAATCTTAAAGAGAACATTCTTCCGACTCGTGAGCGGGCCAGCCTTATCATGACGAAGTCAGCTGATCATGCCGTACAACATGTACGACTGAGAAAATAAATACAAAAACAATAAAGCCCTGTATTTTTCAGGGCTTTATTATCAGTGACGAGGCTGTCCTGGCATTCGAAATAGCCGCTGGTTAATTATCGGGTCGTAATGAAATTTCACCACCAACCCATGCCTTAACAGCACCATCCTGTTCCAACAATAAACCACCTTGCTTATCAACACCACGCGCTATGCCATGCACTTCGCGATCGCCAATTAGCAATTTGACTGGCCGATTAATAAAGTTATCCAATGCATCCCAACGCTCAATAAAAGGTGCCAGTCCATCACGTTCAAATAATGGCAAAGCTTCCCGTAGGCTGTTAATCAACTGAGCAGCCAACTGGTTGCGATCGATCTGCACTCCAGCCTCTTGCAAGTTAATCCAGCCTTGATTTATTTGTGTTGCGCCTTCTGATCGCATCGCAAGATTGATACCTGCACCAATGACAATTTGCGCCGCATCGCCCGTTTTTCCGGTCAGTTCAACCAGAATACCGGCCAATTTCCGATCATGCAGATAGAGGTCATTCGGCCATTTAACTCGTACATCTTTTGCACCGAGGGACTGAATAACTTCGGCCATGACAATGCCAATAACAAGGCTAAGCCCCATCGCAGCAGCTGGCCCTTGCTCCAGTCGCCAGTACATCGACATATACAAATTGGCGCCAAAAGGGGAAAACCACTGCCTGCCGCGACGCCCTCGTCCTGCCTGTTGATACTCTGCAATACAGGCATCGCCTGAAACCAGCTGATCCATGCGCTCCAGCAGATACTGGTTCGTAGAGTCAATCACCGGAATAACGGCCAGATTAGGTTGATGCAGCCGCGACAATATCTCTTCTTCGTTCAGCAACTGAATGGGAGCAGGCAGGCTGTAACCCTTCCCGGTAACCGTATAAACATCCAGTCCCCAACTCTTCAGCGTTTGTATATGCTTGTTAATCGCTGCCCGGCTCATCCCCAGAACTTCGCCCAGTTGCTCACCAGAATGGAATTCCCCATCTGCCAGTAAAGCGACCAGTTTTAACGGAACACTGTGGTCTTTCATGAGATCACCTCAACGGCATTGCGTTCGCCCTGCGCACCAATAAAACGAACTTCCGGCTCCAGCCAGACATTAAATTTTTCACCGACATGGCTTCGTACTTCCCGTGCCAACTGAACAATGTCCTGAGGTGTCGCTCGATCTTCGTTGATCAGCACCAGCGCCTGCTGACGATGCACAGCAGCACCACCAACCCGATAGCCTTTCAGCTGACATTGATCGATCAACCAACCCGCGGCAAGTTTTACCTCGCCATCAGGTTGCGGATAAAGTGGCATCGTCGGCCACTGGGCACATAACGTAGCAGCCTGGTTGGCAGTAATCAGTGGATTTTTAAAGAAACTCCCTACATTACCCGTTACGCTGGGATCAGGCAGCTTACTCTGACGCATCTGACATACCGCATTGAATACATCCCACGCGCTGGCCGTTGCAGGATTCAGTCGTGCCAGGTCGCCGTAACTCAGTACAAGCCGCCATTGTTTTGTCAGGCGTAATCCAACCGCTACAATGACGTAATCGTTTTTCATTGCATGTTTGAAAATACTGTCACGATAACCGAATGCGCACTCTTCACGATCCAGTCGCACGATTTTCTGGGTGGGCAGATGCAAAGCATCAACATAATGGCAGATATCTTTGAATTCCACCCCGTAAGCACCGATGTTTTGGATAGGAGCTGAACCCGCCATACCTGGAATTAACGCCAGGTTCTCAAGACCCGTAATTCCTTTCTTTAAAGTATGCTCAACCAGTTCATGCCAATTCTCTCCCGCCCCGATATGCAACTGCCATGCTTCGGTATGTTCTTCTATGGCTATACCTTTGATTGCATTAATAATGACAGTACCCTGAAAGTCTTCAAGAAACAGCACATTGCTACCGCCTCCGAGTACCATAAATGGCTGTGTCTGCTGGACACAATCCTGCCATGCATCAATGATGGCTTCTGCGGTATCAGCAATAACGATATGTTTCGCACTGACCTCGAGGCCAAGTGTATTGAAAGCTTTAAGAGAAGTGTTGGGGCTGGACATTTCACGGCCTTAACTGATTAATCTGGCCGTAGTTTACCTGATCAGTTAGTAACGAGTGGGATGTTTTCGTGGTTTTTCATCATCTGAGAGACGATTCTTAAACGTAAAAAAGCCCTGAACTTTCGTTCAGGGCTTCTTCACTTAATTGATGCCTGGCAGTTCCCTACTCTCGCATGGGGAGACCCCACACTACCATCGGCGCTACGGCGTTTCACTTCTGAGTTCGGCATGGGGTCAGGTGGGACCACCGCGCTACAGCCGCCAGGCAAATTCTGTTTATCCGTACCGCCCTCGCAGGCCATACGAATCAATCCGTTCGAACAATGCTGAAAATTCTCGCGTCTCTCAACTCAAAACGCCTCTGGCGTTGTAAGGTTAAGCCTCACGGGTCATTAGTACCGGGTCATTAGTACC
>NZ_CP024636.1:146571-240564 GCF_009728735.1 Pantoea phytobeneficialis | reverse complement strand
CAGACCAGCTAGGGATCGTCGCCTAGGTGAGCCNTTACCCCACCTACTAGCTAATCCCATCTGGGTTCATCCGATGGTGTGAGGCCCGAAGGTCCCCCACTTTGGTCTTGCGACGTTATGCGGTATTAGCTACCGTTTCCAGTAGTTATCCCCCTCCATCGGGCAGATCCCCAGACATTACTCACCCGTCCGCCACTCGTCACCCAAGGAGCAAGCTCCTCTGTGCTACCGTTCGACTTGCATGTGTTAGGCCTGCCGCCAGCGTTCAATCTGAGCCATGATCAAACTCTTCAATTTAAGTTTGATGCTCAAAGAATTAAACTTCGTAATGAATTACGTGTTCACTCTTGAGACTTGATATTTTTTAAGTCCGTAGACTTTTGATATCAATCCTGCGAGTGCCCACACAGATTGNCTGATAAATTGTTAAAGAGCAGTGCGAGCAGCGGGTTAACCGCCTGTCGCGAGGTGGCGTATATTACGCTTTCCTCCTTCAGAGTCAATCTCTTTTTCGAGATTTTTCTCTGGCGGGATGAATCACTTCGTCCCTCGCTGACCGTCTGCGTTGCCGCTTTGCCGTGTCAGTGGAGGCGCATTATAGGGAGATAATTCTGACTGACAAGCGTTTATTGCAAAAAAATGATCGTTCGGACTAAATTTCACCAAAGCGGTCTATTTCACAACGATTTGCCTGGTAACTGCACAAAATCCTGGGCAAAAAGCGCGACCTTTTGCCAATCGGTGTACTCCACCTCTTTAGAAGTATCTGTTTCCCCGCCCGTCATACGCATAATCAACTGAATCATGACGCGGTCAAACCAACGATAGCGCGGATAACGCAGCGCACCGGCAAATACCGCACAGCAGTCTGGCTGCCAGGGTGACTGGGCCAGAAACTTACGGGTGTAAGCATTAGTCTCCGGTGTGCATTTATCTGCTTTACGTGCTGTCAGATTCACACTGAAGAAACCACTAACACGCTGCTGCAACTCTCCCAAATGCTGAGTGACAAACTTCATTAATGCCGGATGGAAATGACCATAGCGAATCGAGGCACCAATCAGCACCCGATCATATTGCGCCCAATCAAGCGTCGCTGTCTGTGATATCTCAATCACATCACACAACTGTTGCGGTGCCAGGTTTTGCGCAATACGTCCGGCAATTTTCTGTGTTTGCCCGTCACGGCTGGAATAAACAATCAACGCTTTCATTACACTATCCCGTTTTATCACTCGCGCCAGAAGGTCGGGGTGAAGAGCACCAGCAAAGTAAACACCTCAAGGCGGCCAAACAGCATGGTCGAAATCAATATCCACTTCGCCACATCATTCATCGAAGCAAAGTTATCGGCGACCACCCCCAGCCCAGGTCCGAGGTTATTGAGGGTCGCGGCAACAGCGGCAAAAGCGGAGAAGTCATCGACACCGGTGGCGATGATTGCCAGCATACTCACCAGGAACACCAGCGCATAAGCGGAGAAGAATCCCCAAACCGCTTCCAGAATGCGTTCCGGCAATGCACGGTTCCCCAACTTAATAGTGTAAACCGCGTTAGGGTGGACAAGGCGCTTCAGCTCACGCGAACCCTGTTTGCACAGCAACAGAATACGGATCACCTTCAGGCCGCCACCGGTCGAACCCGCACAGCCACCGATAAAAGCGGAACACAGCAACAGCACCGGCAGAAACAGCGGCCAACGCGCGATGCTGTCCGTAGTGAATCCGGCGGTGGTGGCCATCGATACCACCTGGAAAAAGGCCTGGTTCAGCGTTTGTAAGCCACTGGAATAGACATCATGGAACCACAGCACCACGGTACAGATCACCACCAGCGTCAACTGCACGCCAATGAACATCCGAAACTCCGGATCGCGCCAGTACACTTTCAGGCTGCGGCCACTCAATAAAGAGAAGTGCAAGCCATAGTTACAGCCAGAGATCAGCAGGAATACCGCCACGATGGTATTGATTGTTGGGCTGTTGAAATAGCCAATGCTGGCATCATGTGTCGAGAAGCCACCGATGGCGATGGTGGAAAAACTATGGCCGATAGCATCAAACACCGGCATCCCCGCCAGCCACAGCGCCACGGCACAGGCGATGGTCAGCAGAACATAGATCAACCACAGGGTTTTTGCCGTCTCTGCGATACGCGGTCGCATTTTGTTATCTTTCAGCGGTCCGGGCATTTCCGCGCGATACAACTGCATCCCACCCACACCGAGAATCGGTAGGATCGCCACCGCCAGCACAATGATCCCCATCCCCCCCAACCATTGCAGCATCTGCCGATAGAACAGAATCGCTTTGGGCAACGAATCCAGCCCCACCAGCGTCGTCGCCCCGGTAGTGGTTAAACCGGAAAAGGATTCAAAGAACGCATCGGTCACCGACAGGTGCGGCTGCTCGGCAAACATAAACGGCATGGCCCCCACGCTGCCCAGCACGGTCCAGAATAACACCACGATCAGAAAACCTTCGCGCGGCTTCAGCTCGGTCTTTTGTTTGCGGTTCGGCCACCACAGCAGTGAACCAATGACAATGGCCATCATAAAGGTCTGACTGAACGCCCGTCCGGCACCGTCACGATAAATTAAGGCCACCAGACCTGGCAGGATCATGGTTACTGAGAACAAAATCACCAGCAGGCCCACAATGCGGGTAATGGCGCGAAAATGCATTCAGCCTTTTCCTTTCAAAGAGATATGCTTGAATTTTCCAGTGGGATGAGCGTCAGCACGCCCCGACTGTAATCAGAGAGGTTTTGCCGAAAGCCATCGATCTGGCTATGCGGTAATGCCAGGCGCAGCGTGATGCGATCAAGATAATGGCTCTCTTCGACCTCGCCGTCAAAACGCTGCAGCAGGCGCTCGATATCGCTGAGCTGTGCATAGTCACATTGCAGAGTAAAAGATTGCATCGGTACCTTACGGCAACGCGCCAGCTGTTTTAATCCTTGCTGCACACCGCCGCCATAGGCTTTCACCAGCCCACCGGTGCCGAGCATAATGCCACCGTAATAGCGCACCACCACCGCAGTGATTTCCCCCACACCGCTCCCCATTAGCTGAGCAAGCATCGGTTTGCCTGCGGTACCTGATGGCTCGCCATCATCAGAAAAACCCAGTTGCTGCGAATCATCCGGCGCGCCCGCCACCCATGCCCAACAATGATGTCGCGCGGTGGGGTGTTCAGCTTTAATCTGCTGAACAAAAGCACGCGCCGCTTCCACGCCGTCGGTGTGCGCCAGCAGCGTGATAAAGCGGCTTTTTTTGATGGTTTCCTCGCTAAGGCTGACCGCCTCAGCGGGAATGTCATAAGCGTCCATCAGGCCAGATGCAGATCGCGCGTCATGTTTTCAATCCGGTTGGCATGAATCACCACGTTATCCTCAATGCGGATGCCGCCATACGGTTTCAGCGCATCGATCGCCTGCCAGTCAAAGTGATCTTTGTACTTACCGGTACGCAGTGCAGCCAGCAGTGAATCGATAATATAAAAGCCCGGCTCAATGGTCAGCACCATGCCTGGCTCCAGCACGCGGGTGCAGCGCAGATACGGATACTGTGCCGGAGCGGCCAGGTGCGTACCTTTATCATCCTGCATAAAACCGGCCACGTCATGCACCTGAAGCCCCAACGGATGACCAAGACCATGCGGCATAAATGGACCGGTTAAATCTTCCGCCACCAGCGTTTCTTCGCTCAGTCCCTTCACCAGTTCAAACTTCAACAGCATACGCGCAATGCGTTGGTGCATCTGTAGATGATAATCGGTATATCGCACGCCCGCTTTAAGGGTGGCAATCAGCGCCAGCTCCTCTTTGTTCATGGTTTCAACCATCTCGGCGTAGCGTGATTTCGCCTGGGCGGCGTAACTGCGCGTCAAATCGGCGGCATAACCAAGGTACTCAGCACCGGCGTCAATCAAAAAGCTGTGGCGCTTCGCGGGCGGCTGATGATCCAGTTTGGTGTAATGGAGCACGGCGGCATGTTCATTCAGCGCGATGATGTTACCGTAAGGCACATCGATATCACGGTGGCCGGTCGCACTCAGGTAAGCGATATTGATATCGAACTCACTCATGCCAGAGAAGAAGGCTTCTTTGGCCGCACGATGTCCCGCCACTGCCAGCTTCTGCGCTTCACGCATACAGGCCAGTTCATAGTCGGTTTTGATGCTGCGATGGTAATGCAGGAAATCGATCACCCCTTTGGGGTTGATGCTATCCGCCTTGATGCCCAACTGGGTGGCACGGTTTGGCACTGGCCCGATATAAGCCACATTGTCGCGCTGGGTCGGAAGCAGTTGTGCAATTTCGTCAGCATTTTTCAGGCCGATAACGTCAACATCTCCGGTCCAGAAGCTATTCGGCAGCGGCTCCACGTTGTGCCAGTAATCCACCGGTGAATAGAACCACAGTTTCGGTTTATTCACGCCGTCAATCCATAACCAGCAGTTAGGCACCTGCGTCACCGGCACCCAGGCTTTGAACTGCGGATTCACCTTAAATGGATAGTCGTGATCGTCGAGGAACACCGTCAGCAACTCGCCAGAGTGAATCAACATAGCATCGAGTTTAAAACGCGCCAGCACCTGCTGCGCACGCTGTTGTAGCGTATTGATATGCGCGTGATACAGGGTTTTCAGTGAATCCATGAACTTGTCTCCAATATCGCGAAAATGGCCGCAGTGTAGCATAGCCGCGTCCGTGATGCCGTGCCCCTGCGCGCTGTGATCGCTGTATCAAATAATCAAACTCTTGTTTGCAAAAAATTAACATCGAACTCACACTCACGATCATCTGGTATGACCAGATCAACTTTCGCGGTTTCAGGAGACGGACATGCTCTACCAAGGCGATACCCTTTCTGTTCGCTGGCTCGACGATGGCATCGCCGAGCTGGTTTTCAACGCGCCCGGTTCGGTGAACAAACTCGATACCAAAACCGTAGCCTCGCTGGGTGAGGCGCTGGGTGTACTGGAGCAGCAGCCCACATTGCGCGGCCTGTTGCTCACGTCGGCCAAACCGGCGTTTATCGTCGGTGCCGACATCACCGAATTTCTTTCCCTGTTTGATGCGCCAGTTGAAAAACTGAGCCAGTGGCTGGCGTTTGCCAATAGCATCTTTAATCGTCTGGAAGATCTCCCGGTCCCTACCGTCTCCGCTATCGATGGCTATGCCCTGGGTGGTGGTTGCGAGTGCGTACTGGCAACCGACTTCCGCATCGGAACCCCACAACTGCGCATTGGCCTGCCGGAAACCAAACTGGGCATCATGCCGGGCTTTGGTGGTAGCGTGCGTTTGCCGCGTCTGCTGGGTGCCGACAGTGCACTGGAGATTATCGCCGCAGGCAAAGATGTCGATGGCAGCAGCGCCCTGAAACTGGGCCTGATCGATGCGGTAGTCAGCAGCGACAAACTGCGCAGCGCCGCATTAACCGTGTTGCGGGACGCTATGGTGCAGGGCAGTTGGCAGGCGCGTCGCGCACCGAAACTGGCGCCACTGAAACTCAGCCCAATTGAAGCGGCGATGAGTTTTACCATCGCCAAAAGCATGGTGCTGCAAACGGCGGGTAAACATTACCCGGCACCGATCACCGCAGTTAAAACCATTGAAGCGGCTGCCACACTCGGACGCGATGATGCCTTGAAACTGGAAACCGCTGCATTTGTGCCGCTGGCGCAAAGTGATGTGGCACGCTCGTTGGTCGGCATCTTCCTCAATGATCAATATGTCAAAGCCGAGGCGAAAAAACGCGGCAATGCCACCACAACGCCAGCGCAGGCGGCGGTACTGGGTGCCGGGATCATGGGCGGCGGCATTGCATATCAGTCAGCGTGGAAAGGCGTACCGGTGCAGATGAAAGACATCAATCCGCAGGCGCTGGCGCTCGGCATGAAAGAAGCGAGCAAGCTGCTGAACAAACAGCTGGAGCGCGGCAAGATTGATGGCGCGAAGCTGGCCAGCGTGCTGACCACCATCCAGCCAACGCTGGACTACGCCGGATTTGCACGCGCGGATGTGGTGGTAGAAGCGGTGGTGGAAAACCCGCAAATCAAAGCTAAAGTGCTGGCCGAAACCGAGCAGCATCTGCGCGATGATGCCATTCTGGCTTCCAACACCTCGACCATTCCTATCAGCCTGCTGGCGCAATCGCTGCAACGACCAGAAAATTTCTGCGGCATGCACTTCTTTAACCCGGTGCCACGTATGCCGCTGGTTGAAGTGATCCGTGGCGAAAAAACATCTGAAGAGACAATTGGTAAGGTGGTCGCCTGGGCCAGCAAGATGGGTAAGACGCCCATTGTGGTCAATGACTGCCCCGGCTTCTTTGTTAACCGTGTGCTGTTCCCCTACTTCGCCGCCTTCAGCCTGTTGCTGCGTGATGGTGCCGATTTCCGTCAGATCGACAAAGTGATGGAGAAACAGTTTGGCTGGCCGATGGGTCCAGCATGGCTGTTGGATGTGGTAGGGATCGATACCGCTCATCACGCCCAGCAGGTAATGGCGCAGGGTTTCCCCTCACGGATGCAAAAAGATTATCGCGACGCCATTGACGTTCTGTACGAAGCCGGTCGCTATGGGCAGAAAAATGGTCTGGGTTTCTGGCGTTGGACCGAGGACAAAAAGGGCAAAGCGCAGAAACAGGCCGATGCGGAAGTAGATACGTTACTGCAACACGTCTGCCAGCCGAAGCGTGTCTTCAGCGATGAAGAGATTGCTAACCGCATGATGCTGCCAATGCTGAACGAGGTTGTGCGCTGCCTGGAAGAGAAGATTATCGCTTCCCCGGCCGAAGCGGATATGGCGTTGGTATATGGCCTCGGTTTCCCGCCGTTCCGTGGCGGTGCCTGCCGTTATATGGATACGCTGGGCAACAGCACGGTGGTTGATCAGGCCAAACGCTACACCGCGCTCGGTCCCCTGTATGCGCTGCCGGAGTTGCTGGTGCAGAAAGCTCACCAGCATCAAAGCTGGTATCCCGCAGCCCTCCCCATTGATGAAGCCGCGCTGCAAAGTGCCTGAGGATAATAAAATGGAAAATGTGGTTATTATCGATGCCGCCCGCACGCCAATGGGACGTTCCAAAGGTGGCGCATTTCGTCAGGTCCGTGCGGAAGATCTCTCTGCTCACCTGATGCGTGAACTGCTGAGTCGTAACCCGGCGATTGATCCCGCTTCCCTGGACGACATTATTTGGGGCTGCGTACAGCAAACGCTGGAGCAAGGCTTCAACATTGCCCGTAACGCTGCGTTGCTGGCAGAAATCCCGCATCGCGTCCCCGCCAGCACCGTTAACCGCTTGTGCGGTTCATCGATGCAGGCACTGCACGATGCCGCCCGCGCCATTATGGTCGGTGACGCACAAAGCTGCCTGATTGGCGGTGTGGAACATATGGGTCACGTCCCCATGAATCATGGCGTGGATTTCCATCCCGGCCTGAGCCGCACCGTCGCCAAAGCTGCCGGCATGATGGGCCTGACTGCCGAAATGCTGGCACGTATGCACCATATCAGCCGTGAACAACAGGATGCCTTTGCGTTACGTTCACACCAGCGTGCCTGGCAAGCTACCCAGCGTGGCGATTTTAAGCGTGAAATTATCCCCACCTACGGTCACGACGGCGACGGGGTGCTGAAACGCTATGATGCTGATGAGGTCATCCGCGAAGACGCCAGCCTGGAAGGATTGGCGGCGCTGAAACCGGCGTTTGACCCGGTCAACGGAACCGTGACCGCCGGTAGCTCCTCCGCCCTTTCCGATGGCGCGGCCGCGATGCTGATCATGAGCGAAAGCCGTGCGCGCGAGCTTGGCCTGACGCCGCGTGCGCGTATTCGCAGCATGGCGGTAGTGGGCTGCGATCCATCGATTATGGGATACGGTCCGGTCCCGGCCAGTAAGCTGGCGCTAAAGCGTGCCGGTTTAACCGTACAAGATATTGATCTGTTTGAATTGAACGAAGCCTTCGCCGCCCAGACGTTACCATGCCTGAAAGATTTGAGCCTGCTGGAGCTGATGGATGAGAAGGTCAATCTGAATGGTGGCGCGATTGCGCTTGGCCACCCGTTGGGATGTTCCGGGGCACGAATCAGCACCACGTTGTTGAATCTGATGGAACGTCGGGATGCGCAGTTTGGCCTGGCCACCATGTGTATCGGTTTAGGCCAGGGCATCGCCACGGTATTCGAACGCCTTTAATACGTTGACCACCTGCATGATTTCCCGCCCTTTCGGGCGGGCTTTTTTGCCTTATGCAACCCACACATACCCACGTAGCTGCGCGATTTATCGCGCGGATTTTTCTGCCAGCTCGCACAAAATTGCGCGATAAATCGCGCCGCTACGATGGCTTAGCCGCTATCAGATAAAGGCAAAGGCATCGCCGTACATCTGCGCTTCCAGCGCACCGCGTTCCGCGCAGAAGCGCTCGCGGGCAATCTTCGCCATTTCAAACCGGCCTGCAATATAGATATCGTGCCCACTTAGCGTGGCGTAGTCCTGCATCACTGCCGTCAGCACCGTCCCGGTACGTCCCTGCCAACCTGCTCCCGGCTGCTCCACCACTGGAATCACCTTCAGATGTGGGTGTTTCACCGCCAGCGCATTCAGTTCGTCAAGATCGTACAAATGCGTGAGTTCGCGGCCGCCCCAGTAAATGGCGATATCACGATCGGGCTGCTGCGCCAGCGCGGTCAGCAGAATGGAGCGGGCGTAGGAGAAACCGGTACCGCCGGCAATCAGGATGATGGGACGATCGCTCTCTTCGCGCAGCCAGGCATCGCCGTGCGGCATATCCACGGTAATTTCACGCTGGTTCTGGATACGCTCCATCACCGCCATCGCATAGAGATTCAACTCAGAGGCACCGATATGCAGCTCAATGATGTCTTTTTCCATCGGCGTAGAGGCGAGGGAAAAGGGACGCTTATCGCGCTCATCCATCACCACCATCAGGTACTGTCCGGCACGAAAGCTAAAATCCGCTTCCGGGATCAAACGGACGCGGTAGACGGTATCCGTAATTGCTTCAACCGAAGTCACTTTGCAGCTTAACGTTGTCATGCGTTCCCTCTGTCGGGTCGTTTGTTTTTATGGTTTGCTCGCCGCCATCAGCGCTGTGGCGGCTCGGCAAAAATGCCTAACTCATCCCAAATGGCGTCGATACGCGCCGTGACCGCCGGATCTTTCACAATCGGTGTGCCCCACTCACGCGTGGTTTCGCCCGGCCATTTATTGGTGGCATCGAGGCCCATCTTCGAACCCAGCCCGGAAACCGGTGACGCAAAATCGAGATAATCGATCGGCGTATTTTCCACCAGCACCGTGTCACGCGCCGGATCCATACGGGTGGTAATGGCCCAGATCACATCGTTCCAGTCACGCGCATTGACGTCATCGTCACACACAATAACAAATTTGGTGTACATGAACTGCCGCAGGAACGACCAGACGCCAAACATCACGCGCTTGGCATGACCAGCGTACTGTTTTTTCATGGTCACCACGGCCAGCCGATACGAACACCCTTCCGGCGGCAGATAAAAATCCACAATCTCCGGGAACTGCTTAATCAGAATCGGCACCAGCACTTCGTTCAGCGCCACCCCCAACACTGCCGGTTCATCCGGTGGACGGCCGGTATAGGTTGAGTGATAAATCGGGTTACGACGTTGCGTTATGTGCGTCACGGTAAACACCGGGAAGCTATCTACTTCATTGTAGTAGCCGGTGTGGTCGCCGTACGGACCTTCAGGGGCCATGTCGCCGGGTTCGATGTAGCCTTCCAGCACAATTTCAGCGCTGGCGGGTACTTCCAGGTCGTTGGAGAGGCACTTCACCACTTCGGTTTTATTGCCGCGCAGCAGGCCCGCGAAGGCGTATTCGGACAACGTATCCGGCACCGGCGTCACTGCGCCGAGGATGGTGGCGGGATCCGCCCCCAGAGCCACCGCAACCGGGAAACGTTCGCCGGGATGGGCTTTGCACCACTCCTGAAAATCGAGTGCGCCACCGCGATGTGATAACCAGCGCATGATCAGACGGTTTTTGCCAATCACCTGCTGACGATAGATGCCGAGATTCTGCCGCTCTTTATGCGGTCCACGCGTGACGGTTAAACCCCAGGTAATTAACGGCGCGGCGTCGTCCGGCCAGCATTTCATTACCGGGATGCGCGATAAATCGACCTCGTCACCGCTAAACACTTCTTCCTGGCACGGCGCATTACGCAACCGCTTGGTTGGCATGTTCAGCACCTGCTTAAACTGCGGCATCTTGTCGAACAGATCGCGAAAACCTTTCGGCGGCTCAGGCTCTTTAAGAAACGCCAGCAGTTTACCCACTTCGCGCAGTGCGCTGACATCTTCCTGGCCCATGCCCATTGCCACGCGCTTGGGCGTACCAAACAGGTTGCACAGCACCGGCATGTCATAACCTTTCGGGTTTTCAAACAGCAGCGCCGGGCCACCGGCACGCAGAGTGCGGTCGGCAATTTCGGTCATCTCCAGTTCGGGATCGATCGCCTGAGAGATGCGTTTTAACTCGCCCCGCTGCTCCAGCAGCGCAAGGAAATCACGTAAATCCTGATATTTCATGTAGGGTTAACTTCCAGCCCAGAGGAATCGGCCATTATAGGGCCGATTCTGCGGGCATGTTGAGGTTTCTGCGTCAGGCGGGCTGACAGGAAAAAGGCACCAACGATTGCAGCGCCAGCACGTCATGGAAGGCGGCGATCGGCTCGCCGTGGCGGAACACCTTAAAATCTTCCCCACGCGCGCTGTAATAACGCAGACAATTTTCGCTAACGTGCAAGAAGCTGCCTTCACGTAAGGCAATCACCGACTCATGCGGGTTGACCGCACAAAACTCCGCCAGCCGTTCATCACGGGTTTCGCCCATATGGCCGCTGACGTGCGCATCGAGATAATGTGGGTTGATTTGCACCGGAAACAGTCCCAGCGCAGGCAAGACCACGCTGCTACGCACCGGCATATCATTGGTGGTACGGATCGACGGGGTTGCCACATTGCATCCGGCACTCCAGCCAACATAAGGCACCTGACGTTCACGCACCGCGCGCTGAATCGCCACAATTAACCCATGCTCATGCAGCATTTGATTGAGCAGCCAGGTGTTACCGCCGCTGACCAGAATCAACTCTGCCTGTTCAATGGCAGCCAGCGGTGAGTCGAACTCATGCACGGTACGCACCTGGATACCGAGAGAGTCACTGAGATCCTGCGCGCGCTGGGCATGATCACCACGAATAATCGCGTAAGGCACCAGTACGGCGGAGGTAATACCGCGTTGCGCAATCATCGCATGCAGCTGCGGGTGGGCGTAGCTCAACAACGGCGCATCATCGGCCAGCTTGCCATTACTTAACAGGAACAGTTCCATCAGACGGTCCTTTTCATTCATAAGATGGAGAAGGAGTCTGATACAGATTATCGCCAGACGTCAATTTTCTTGCGATAAACGTCATTAAAGGGTTAAGACTCAGAAAAATCGTAGTGAAATTTGTTTCGCGGCTGCGTTTCCCCCGGCTGATGCGCTATAACTCTGACAGCAGGTTTGCTATTCTTAGCGTCCATTCTTTGGGAGCAGTTATGGAATCCTGGTACTTACTCTATTGCAAACGTGGACAACTGTTGCGCGCGAAAGAACATCTTGAGCGGCAGGCAGTGAATTGTCTCAGCCCAATGATTGCGCTGGAGAAAATCGTTCGTGGTAAACGTACCACCGTGAGTGAGCCACTGTTTCCCAACTATCTGTTTATCGAGTTCGATCCGGAAGCGATTCACACCACCACCATCAGCAGCACGCGTGGCGTCAGCCACTTTGTTCGCTTCGGCACGATGCCAGCTACGGTACCCTATGAGGTGATCGAAGCGCTGCAAAGTGATGCGCCTCAGATCCTGATCGATCCAGAGACGCCACAAGTCGGTGATGAAGTGATCATCACCGAAGGCACCTTTGAAGGTCTGCGTGCCATTTTTGCCGAGCCGGATGGTGAAACCCGCTCAATCCTGCTGCTTAACCTGCTGAATAAACAGGTAATGCGCAGTGTGGATAACAAACAGTTCCGTAAAGCCTAAGCCAGCCTGAACAACTGACGCGCATTAGCGACTACCTGCGCGCCCAACGTCTCTGCCGCCTCATTACGCCATAACGCCACCTGCTGCACGATGTGCGGCAGAAAACAGGGTTCGTTGCGGCGCGAGGTCGGACGCGGATGCATATCCCGCGGCAGCAAATACGGCGCGTCGGTTTCCAGCAGCAGACGTTCTGCCGGGATCAACGGCAGCAGCTCCCGCAGCTCCATGCCACGCCGTTCGTCGCACACCCAACCGGTAATGCCAATCGACAGTCCCATCGCCAGACAGGATTCCAGCTCCTCACGGGTACCGGTAAAGCAGTGAGCCACCGCCCCGACCAGTTTCGGCAGCCAGGGTTGGAGGATCGCAGCGAAACGCGCGTGCGCTTCACGGCAATGCAGGAAAACCGGTAATTGCAGCTCGGCGGCCAACTGAAGTTGTGCATCGAAGGCGTATTCCTGCTGATCATGCGCCGAAAAGTTGCGGTTAAAATCCAGCCCGCATTCGCCAATCGCCACCACCTGCTCACTCTCCGCCAGACGACGCAGGGTATTGGCGGTTTCCGCTGACCATGCGCTGGCATGGTGCGGATGAACACCCGCAGTTGACCAGCAGTAGCCTGGATGCAGTGCCGCCAGCCGCTGCGCCTGTTGGCTTTCCAGTGCGTTGGTGCCGGTAATTAACAGGCCGGTGACGCCTGCTTCGCGCGCACGCGCTACGACCTGTTCGCGATCTTTCGCAAATTGCGTGCTGGTCAGGTTTACACCGATATCAAACATGTTTCTTCCCAAATAAAAAAACCGCCCAACGGGTGGGCGGTTTAGATTTATCGTCATCCCGCTCGCACACGGGATCTGCTGCAAGAAAGCATCAGGATTCGGTGTGATTTTCCTCGTCCACCGATTCTGACTCCGCCTTGCGTCCTTTCCCCACATAGTAACGGGAGAAGAATACGCCGACTTCAAACAGGCAGTACATCGGAATAGCGAGCAAAGTTTGTGAGAAAACATCCGGTGGTGTGAGCAACATCCCAACAACGAATGCGCCAACCAGAATATATGGACGTTTCTTTTTCAGGTCTTCCGGCGTGGTGATTCCAGTCCAGCACAGCAGCACAATCACGACCGGCACCTCAAACGCGACCCCAAACGCCAGGAACAGGGTCATGACGAAGTCGAGATAGTGGGTGATATCCGTGGCGATTTGCACACCCTGCGGCGCAGTTTTGGCAAAGAAGCCAAACGCCAGTGGGAACACGACGAAGTAAGCAAATGCCACGCCGACGTAAAACAAAAAGGTGCTGGAGAACAACAGTGGCATCACCAGCCGGCGCTCATGACGGTAGAGCGCCGGTGCAATAAAGGCCCATACCTGATACAGAATCACCGGCACGGCAAGAAACACCGACACAATGATGGTGAGTTTAATCGGGGCAAAGAAAGGCGACGCAACTTCGGTGGCGATCATGCTGGCACCGGCGGGCATCTGGCTAATTAACGGCTCTGCCACCATATGGTAGATGTCGTTGGCGAAGTAAATCAGCGCCAGGAAGATGACAAATACCGCGATGATGCAGTTTAACAGACGTTTACGCAGCTCAATCAGATGGCTGATGAGCGGTTGGGTATCTTCAACGGCCATGTTTATCGTTCATCACCTGCGGGTCGGTTGGCGCTGTGCTGTGAGATGCACTGGCGGAATCGGACTGCTCCACGGCAGACGGCGCGGTTTGCGGCGTCTGCGCCGGAGCACTGGCCTGATGTTCCGCTGTCGCGGGTGTTACCGGCGATGCAGGAGCAACAGGCGGCGGCGTATGAATGGTATTGGCTTCATCTTCCGCTTTCTCTACATCGATGCTCTGCTGATAAGAACGTTTCATGGAGTCAGCGGTTTTACGCAGCTCTTCCATCGATTCTTTCAGTTCCGGTGACAGCGTGCCACGGCCCGCTTCTTCCACCTTCTTCAGGCTATCTTGCAGCTCCTGCAGTTTCAGTTCCTGCGCCAGTTCATGCTGTACGTTAGCCGCCAGCGAGCGAATCGCCCGAATCCAGCCCACTACGGTTTTTACCGCAACCGGTAATCGTTGCGGGCCGAGAACAATCAGCCCGATAACGAACACCAATACCAGTTCACTAAAACCAATGTCGAACACGGTTATACCTGCTTGTCGTTCCTGGCGTCGTCTTTACTTGCCGAGGTTTGCTGTTTATCTGCCAGGGTTTTGGCGTTGAAGTCAGCGTCCTGCTCCTTCGGTTGATCCTTTTTTTCGTCTTCATCACTCATAGCTTTTTTGAAACCACGAATGGAAGAACCTAAATCCGAACCCAGATTGCGTAGCTTATTGGTACCGAACAGAAGTACAACAATGACGGCAATGATTAACAATTGCCAAATACTGATACCGCCCATGAGATATGCCTCTAATATTCTGTGAAAAACTGTCGTATGTAACACACAGAAAGCCCATATGATTTCGGGCCTTAGCCTGCGACATTACGCGTTTTAGATCTGGCTGACAATCAGTTTGTCTTGCGCCAGCCTATCAGCCAGGTCACGATGCCTGCGGCCATTAATATCGCCGGGAAGAAATCCCAGTCAGGCCGACTCAGCAGCACTGCGGTGCCACTTAATAACAGTGTAGCCCCTACCCCGAACAGATAACGCGCCTGATGATGTCGGCTGCGTTGCGCGTTCATATCCGTGACCAGTTTATCGACGCTGTGCTGCAACAATTTATGCTGACGCATGCTGTCGTAGAACAGCTCCGGCAGCTCCGGCAGTTTCTCGGCCCAGAATGGGGCTTTATCTTTCACGGCACGCAGGATCGCCGGAATACCGATTTGATCTTTAATCCAGTCTTCCAGGAAGGGCTTCGCGGTTTTCCACAAATCGAGCTGCGGATAGAGTTGGCGACCAATGCCTTCAATATACAGCAGCGTTTTTTGTAACAGCACCAGTTGCGGCTGCACTTCCATGTTGAAGCGACGCGCAGTGTTGAACAGATTAAGCAGCACATGGCCAAAGGAGATCTCCGCCAGCGGCTTCTCGAAAATGGGTTCACATACGGTACGAATCGCGAACTCAAAATCTTCCACATTGGTATCTGGCGGTACCCAGCCAGAATCAACGTGCAGTTCCGCCACTTTGCGGTAATCGCGGTTGAAGAAGGCGATAAAGTTCTCCGCCAGGTAGCGCTTGTCTTCTTTGTTCAGTGAGCCAACGATACCGCAGTCGATACCGATATATTGCGGGTCTTCCGGGTGGTCATAGCTGACGAAGATGTTGCCGGGATGCATATCGGCATGGAAGAAACTGTCGCGGAACACCTGGGTAAAGAACACCTGCACGCCACGCTCGGCCAGCAGTTTCATATTGACGCCATGTTGCTCCAGCGTCGCGACATCAGAAATCGGGATGCCGTAAATGCGCTCCATCACCAACATCGATTCACTGCAATAGTCGGAGAAAATCTCCGGGACATACAGCATGTGGCTCTGATCAAAGTTACGGCGCAGCTGGATGGCATTTGCTGCCTCACGCAACAAATTGAGTTCATCAATCAGGGTTTTTTCATAGTCGCGCACCACTTCTAGCGGGCGCAGACGGCGTCCATCCGGCAACAAACGCGGTACCCAGCGCGCCAGACGGTAGATCAGCTTCATATCCGCTTTGATCACCGGCAAGATATCGGGACGGATAACCTTGATCACCACTTCGCGGCCATTCTCTTTTAGCGTCGCGGTATGAACCTGAGCAATTGACGCTGACGCCAGCGGGGTGATTTCAAAATCGTCGAACCAGGTTTCAACCGGGCCGCCAATTGCTTTCTCGATCTGCGCTTTGGCTTTTACACCATCGAACGGTGCGACGCGGTCCTGCAAAATCGCCAGTTCATCTGCAATCGCCGGAGGAAACAGGTCACGACGCGTTGACAGCATCTGACCAAATTTGATCCACACCGGACCCAACTGCTCCATCGCCAGACGGATACGCACGCCCATTGATTCGCTTTTGTGTTTGTTGGGGAGCCAGAAAATGCAGCGCCGCCATAAACGCAGCGGCAGCGTGATGCGCATGTGTGGGATCAGTTCATCAAGGCCATAGGTGAGAAAGACCTTAACAATAAAATATAAGCGCCGAATTTCTCCCAGCGTCATTTCGCCTCCAGCTGTGCTAAACGCGCCTCAAGCGCATCAAGCGAACGGTCCATCGCTTCCACTTCCTCGCAAAACCAGGCCAGTTCCAGCGCACCCGGAGCCAGTCGCCACTCTTCCGTCAGCGTCTGACCAAGATAATCCTGGCGACGCGTAACCTCGTGTTTAACAAAGGTCAGCGCCCGCTGTGCAGCCTGGCTAATACCTTGTGCGGCGATATCGCCAATCCACGGCGCGAGATATTCCGCCGGATCCAGCTCCGCTAAATCCATTAACGCCGAGAATTGCTGCACCACCTGCAAGTCGCCTTCCACTTCCAGTTCGCCGCTGCGAATCAGGCTGGTGAGTTGCTGGCGGTCACGTAATTTCGGCAAGGTGCTGAAACGTAAACTGACAGTGCAATCGCTGCTGTCCTGCCAGTCACTCAGCACATCCAGCTGGTTTTCGCTGAACACCAGCACCAGCGGGAAGGAGAGTTCCTGCAAGCGCAGCATCAGCACCTTACCCGCCAGACGCTGACGCGCGGCTTTCAGGCTGCGATCGCGGTATAAAACACGATTCAGGGCGGTCTCAAGACCGCCAGTAATCAAAGGAGTGAAAGTCATCGCCATGATTTGTCAGAACTTAAAGCCGCGATGCAGCGCGACAATGCCGCCAGTCATGTTGAAGTAAGTGGTATTTTCGAAACCGACGTCATTCATCATCGCCTTCAGGGTTTCCTGATCGGGATGCATACGGATGGATTCCGCCAGATAGCGATAGCTTTCTGCATCCTTCGCCACCAGTTGACCAATGCGCGGCAGAATATGGAACGAGTAAGCATCGTAGGCTTTGCTGAGCGGTTCCAGCAACGGTTTGGAGAACTCCAGCACCAGCAGACGGCCACCCGGTTTCAGCACGCGGAACATCGATGCCAGCGCTTTCTCTTTCTCGGTTACGTTACGCAGACCGAAAGAGATGGTGATGCAATCGAAATAGTTATCCGGGAATGGCAACGCTTCGGCATTCGCCTGCACATAGCTGACGTTGCCGGAAATGCCAAGATTACGCAGTTTCTCGCGGCCCATCTTCAGCATTGAGCTGTTGATATCCGCCAGCACCACCTGGCCCGTTTCGCCCACCAGACGGGAAAATTTTGCCGTCAGATCGCCCGTACCACCGGCGAGGTCCAACACGCGCTGCCCACGGCGAACGCCGCTGCTGTCGATGGTGAAACGCTTCCAGACACGATGGATGCCAAACGACATCAGATCGTTCATCAGGTCATATTTTGCCGCTACGGAGTGAAACACGTCGGCGACTTTATCTGCCTTTTCGCTTTTGGCGACGGTCTGAAAGCCAAAGTGGGTAGTTTCCTGCTGTGATTCATCTGCCATGGGTTTTACCTGTTCCACAAACAATACTTCGCGAAGTGTATCAGAGTTGCGCTGGCCGGGCACGCGACCGGCGCGTTATTCGTTGATACGGCGCAGGGAAGCGGCGGAAGAATCTGTTGTTTTTTCATCAGGCTGCTCATCATCGGCCCAATCATTATCAGACTCCTCCGGCTGTGCCTGGGCCACCAGCTGCGGATTAATCGGACGCTTGATCTCCACACCCAGCGAACGAAAGGCTTCACTTTGCGCAATCAGATTGCCACGCCCCTCCGCCAGCTTTTTCATCGCCAGATGATAACTTTGTTGCGCTTTATCCAGGTTGTGACCGATGCCGCTCATGTCATCGACAAACAGCCGCATTTTGTCGTACAAGCGCGCGGCGCGGTCAGCAATACGCTGGGCGTTGCGACTTTGATGCTCATAACGCCACAGGTTGTTGATGGTGCGCAGCGCCACCAGCAACGTCGTGGGACTGACCAGCATGATGTTCTGCTGCAACGCTTCGCTGATCAGCTCCGGCTGACGATCGATCGCCAGCAGAAAGGCCGGTTCAACCGGGATAAACATCAACACATAATCCAGAGAGCGTAAACCGGGCAATTGTTGATAATCTTTTCGCCCCAACAGGCGAATATGACCGCGCACCGCGTTGATGTGCTCCTGAATCGCCTGCTCGCGCGTGGCTTCATCCTCGGCATTGAAGTAGCGCTCATAGGCGATGAGCGTCATTTTGGCGTCAATCACCACATCTTTGCCCTGCGGCAGACGTACGATCACATCCGGTTGCATCCTGCCCTGCGATTCCAGCTGCACGCTGACCTGGGTTTCATACTCATGGCCTTCGCGCAGGCCGGAAGCCTCCAGCACTCGGCCAAGCACCACTTCGCCCCAGTTCCCCTGGATTTTATTGTCGCCTTTCAGGGCTTTGGTAAGGTTGATGGCTTCCTGCGCCATCTGCGCATTCAGTTGTTGCAGCTGACGGATCTCATGCGCCAGCGTGTGACGTTCGCGCGCTTCCTGGCCGAAGCTGTCTGTCACCTGACGACGAAATCCGTCCAGTTGCTCGCGCAGCGGACCAATCAGGCTGTTCAGGCTTTGGCGGTTTTGTTCATCAACACGACGACCGCTGTTTTCGAAGATGCGATTGGCAAGATTTTCGAATTGGGCGCTCAGGCGCTGTTCGCTGTTGGTCAGCAGACGCTGTTTCTCCTCAGCGGCAAAGCGTGTCTCTTCAAGGCGGATGGTGACTTCACGCAATTCGGCTTCCTGCGCGCTGTTCACCTCCAGCTGATTGCGCAGTTCACGGCTGAGCTGTTCGCTTTCGCCGCGCCAGTAATCGAGTTGTTGCAGGCGCTCCTGTGCACCGCTCAACGCACCGTGCAGCTGGCGTAGTTCCTGCTCGCGCAATTGCACCTGCTGCTGTGCCAGCTCCAGTTGCTGCTGCTGACGCAGTTGCGCCTCTTCAGATAAGCGGCGTTCCGTTAAGAAGCTGGCCTGTTGATGACCGGCTCGCATCTGCGCCACAATCCAGCCGATGCCAAAACCGGCCAACGCCAATGCGCCACTAATGATGATAAGTTGCTGATCCATAATTCCCCCGCGGATCGTCTCGCTGAGGGAAAAGGTAGAGGCGTACTGTATGAATGTCCAGACAATTCTGCCGGATAGCGGCTTATAACGTCTGCACCGTTAACTCACCTGCTTTCCACGCCTCTATCAGGAAAAATGGCATCGGTAGTTCCCATTCGCCGTTGCGCACTCTGGCCGGATAGCTCCAGCTTTGCCCGGCCCAGGTGAGTGTAACCTGCTGCCACTCGGCATCCGCCACGCTGGCTTTCCCCGCCATGCTGGAAAACCCGGCATTGCTGCCGACATGAAACTTGTCCGTCTGCCAGCGGATTGGAGGATGTGCGGGCCACGCCTGAGCATGATGAAAACGGAAAATATCGTCGTGATTAAGGATGCTGTTACGTACTGTCGGCCACAGCGCCCGTTTCAGAAAGAACTGGTCGGTAAAACGTTCGCTGCCCTGATACTCAGCGATGAAATCCCGCATCTGTTGTTCCACCTGGCTGAATACGCCATGACAACCTCCCCACATCCCCGCCAGCAGCAACTCGGTGTGGGTAAAATAGTCGCGCATATGATGGAACCAGTAAGGCGAATGCAGCCAGGCATCGACTGCGGCCACTTCACGTTCAGAAAGGAGTGAGTCGGCATCACGTACGATGAAGCGTTTGACGTTGGGGTCGTCGATCACCAGGAAACGCCACAACGTCGGGAACAACGTTTTTTCCTCAGACATGTCGACCAGTTGCACATCAGGCTGCTGCAAACGTTGCCAGACATGCTGCGGTACGCTGTCATCCAGATAAACGCGACAGGTCCAGGCCGGGTAGAGTTCGCGTGCTACCTCAACGTTTTTAATCAGGGTTTCGCAATATCGCGGCTGATTGCCATACAGGCTAAAGGCGATGATATTTTCCTGGGGCTTGCTGGCATCAAAAGCCGGTGGTGCATCAGCCGGGATCGGGTGCTTCTGCCCGGTACTGAACTTCGCATCAGATTGCTGCAACGATTCCAGCCCGTAACGCGCCACCTCATCCGCTTTATTGAGCCAGCCGCACACTTCAGTCAGGCCATCCAGCCAGGTTTCAGACGCCTGTGCCCGCTGGTCGGCGGAGGCTTGATAGATTTTCAGGTAGGTTTTGTAGGACTTGTTGTAATCACCGGTGCGCATCAAAGTCAACGCGTAGTCACTTAACACCTGCATGTTATGTGGCATCACACGCAGCACGTCTTCACAGCAGCGGCGGGCGGCGGGATAATCCGCCGCCGCCATCGCCTGACGGAAGCGCGCGGCCGCACCTTCGACACGGGATTGCATCGCTACCGGGTTGGTCATAAAGGCCGGGCGTTGAACAGCAACAGTTTTGCGCATAAACGACTCTCAGTAATCCGCTGAACTTGCGCGCATCCTTAACGGGCAGCGAACCATAGCCCGCTGCCGGGCGCGCTACATTAACCGGCGCGCAGCTTCAACGACAATTTTCACCGCATCGCTTTCGGTTTGTTTCATGGTCGCCGCATCCGGGATCTCCTTCTGCGTACGGTTCACGATGACACCCGCCACCATACCGGCTCGCAGCCCCTGGCTGGCGCACATGGTTAACAGTGTAGCGGATTCCATCTCATAGTTGAGGACACCCATCTGCTGCCACTCTTTCATGGAACCCTGGAAGCGGCTGACCACGCGCCCGGAAAAAGTGTCGTAACGTTCCTGGCCGGGATAGAAGGTATCTGACGACGCGGTGATGCCGATATGGGTTTTTGCGCCACAGGCTTCCGCCGCCGCCACCAGCGCCGTGGTGCAGGTGAAATCGGCTACTGCCGGGAACTCCATCGGTGCGAAATGCAGGCTGGCACCGTCCAGGCGTACTGATGCGGTGGTGACCAACACGTCACCGACATTGATGCCCGGCTGAATCGCGCCGGTGGTGCCCACGCGCAGGAAGGTGCGCACGCCGAGTTGCGCCAGTTCTTCGACGGCAATTGAGGTGGACGGTCCGCCGATGCCGGTGGAGCACACCACCACCGGTTTCCCCTCCAGTTCAGCCAGATAAGTGGTGAATTCACGGTGCGACGCCAGATGTTGCGGGTTGTCCATCAACGCCGCAATTTTCTTCACGCGCTCCGGGTCACCGGGAACGATGGCCAGTGTGGCTCCTTTCAGGCTGGCTTTGGTGATGCCAAGGTGGAAAACGTCAGACTGGGCCATAACAGACTCCTGGTAGATATAGGGATATGCGCGCCACTTTACGTCAGCAGACGCGATAAATATGTGAGTAATTTCACTATAAATAATGAAAGTTACATTAACAGAAAATATTTTCGTGATTTAAGTCACACATCAGCGGTCTGCCATTCTGAATTGCTACATCCGGTGCTGTGTAAGTTCAGTCGGCGGTGTTAATAGAGAAGAAGAATTCATGCGTATCCCCTCTGAAACCTACACCCGCCCGGCCTCTACGGCCAGGCTATAGTTACGTGATTGCGCACTTGCCAGCATGGAGAGAACAATGAAAACCGAAGACAATATGGCACAAAAATCTGCAACGGGTGGCTTTGCTCCCGCCGTCCAACCGACCGCCAGCAGCACCATCCTTACCCACAGCGAGGCAATCCATGCCGGAGAAACCTCGGTTCCGAGCCAGGGGGAAAATCTGCCCGCGTTTTATGCCCGCCCGAAAGAGTATCAAGGGACATTGCCGGTGGTGTTGGTAGTCCAGGAAATTTTTGGCGTGCATGAGCATATCCGGGATATCTGCCGCCGTCTGGCGCTGGAGGGTTATCTGGCGGTGGCACCGGAACTCTATTTCCGCGAGGGCGATCCGAGCGAATACACCGATATCCCAACCCTGTTCAAAGAGTTGGTAAGCAAAGTGCCGGACTCACAGGTGTTATCCGACCTCGACCATGTCGCCAATTGGGCCGCCCGCAACGGCGGCGATATTCGGCGTATGGGGATTACCGGTTTCTGCTGGGGCGGCCGCATAAGCTGGCTGTTTGCTGCGCACAATCCGCAGGTGCGTGCGGCGGTCGCCTGGTATGGTCGCCTGGTGGGTGATAAGACGCTCAAGCAGCAGAAGCACCCGATTGATATAGCGGTTGATCTGAATGCCCCGGTGCTGGGCCTGTACGGTGGTCAGGATGAGGGGATTCCGCTGGAGAGCGTTGAGCAGATGCGCCAGGCGCTGCACGCCGCCAATGCCAAAGCGGAGATTGTGGTTTATCCCGAAGCGGGTCATGCCTTCAACGCTGATTACCGTCCGAGCTATCATGCGGAATCCGCAAAAGATGGCTGGACGCGCATGCTGGCGTGGTTCCAACAGTATGGCGTCACGCCTGACGCGTAATAAAAAAGGGGCGCTTGCGCGCCCCAAAGTGTCAACACAGCATTCAGGCTGTTTCACCGCGCAGGTGCTTCGCCGCGATAACCATATTCGCCAGTGCCTGACGGGTTTCTGTCCAACCTCGGGTTTTCAGACCGCAGTCCGGATTCACCCACAGACGTTGCTCCGGGATACTCAGCGCGGCTTTACGCAGCAAATCCTCCATCCATTCAACACTCGGTACGTTCGGTGAGTGGATGTCATACACACCTGGGCCGATTTCATTTGGGTATTCAAACTCTTTAAACGCATCCAGCAGGTCCATGTCGGAACGTGAGGTTTCGATGGTGATCACGTCGGCATCCAGGGCGGCAATCGAGTCCATGATGTCGTTGAACTCGCAATAACACATATGGGTGTGGATCTGGGTGTCATCCTGCGCCACGGCGGCGTTGAGACGGAACGCATCCACCGCCCAGGTGAGGTACGCCGCCCAGTCAGATTGATGCAGCGGCAGGCCTTCACGCAGCGCCGGTTCGTCAATCTGGATAATGCCGATACCGGCTTTTTCCAGATCGGCCACTTCGTCGCGCAGTGCCAGCGCAATCTGTTTAGCGATGGTTTCACGGCTGACGTCTTCGCGCGGGAACGACCAGCACAAGATGGTGACCGGACCGGTAAGCATACCTTTGACCGGTTTGTCGGTCAGCGACTGCGCATATTTCGCCCACTCCACGGTGATGGCTGCCGGGCGGCTGACATCACCGATGATCACTGGCGGTTTGACGCAGCGTGAACCGTAGCTCTGTACCCAACCGTTCTGGGTAAAGATGAAGCCATCGAGATTTTCCCCGAAGTATTCGACCATGTCGTTACGCTCCGCTTCGCCGTGCACCAGCACGTCCAGACCGAGGCGTTCCTGCTCGACAATCGCCTGTTTGATGTGTTCAGCGATGCCGGTACGGTAGTGGCCGCCATCAATGTTGCCTTTTTTGAAGTCGAGGCGCAGGCCGCGAATTTCTGTGGTCTGGGGAAATGAACCAATGGTGGTGGTTGGCCATGCGGGCAGATTGAAGCGGTTACGTTGCGCTTTGGCGCGTTCACGGTAAGCGCTGTGACGCTCAGTATCTGCGGCCTGAATATTGGCCAAACGCTGCGCCACGGCGGCATTGTGCACCCGGCTGGAGTGGGCACGGGCTCGGATTGGCGCACTCCAGGCTTCCAGTGACTGGGCATCATTGTTATTCAATGCCTTGCTCAACAATGCCAGCTCTGCGCATTTTTGCAGGGCGAAGGCGAACCAGCTTTTGACTTCATCATCCAGGCGGGTTTCCACGCTCAGGTCGATCGGGCTGTGCAGCAGGGAGCAAGAGGAGCCAATCCACAGTTGCGGGCGTTGCCCCACCAGCGGTTGCAGGCGCTCAAACCAGCGGCTGAGATCAGCACGCCAGACGTTGCGACCGTTGATCACCCCGACCGACAGCAGCCATTCGGCAGGCAGTTGTTGGTGGAGCTGTTGAATATCGTCTTTGCCGTGTACCAGGTCAACGTGCAGGCCCTGCACCGGCAGCGCTTTGATCACTTCCAGGTTTTGGCCGATGCTGTCGAAGTAGGTGGTCAGCAGCAGTTTGGTTGCACCCTGTAGCGCGTCATAAGCGGGTTGAAACGCCGCGCGCCACGCCGCTGGCAGTTCCAGCGACAGTGCCGGTTCATCAATCTGCACCCATTCGATACCGCGTTTTTTCAGTTCAGCCAGCACCTGTTGGTAGACCGGCAGGATCGCTGGCAGCAATGACAGGCGGTCAAACTGTTCACCCTTCACTTTACCCAACCACAGGTAAGTCACCGGACCGAGCAGCACAGGTTTGACGTTGTGGCCGAGCGCCAGCGCTTCGTCCACTTCGTCCAGCAATTGGGTCCAGGTCAGTTTGAACTGCTGCCCACGGGTGAATTCCGGCACCATGTAGTGATAGTTGGTGTTAAACCATTTGGTCATCTCCGCGGC
Source organism: Pantoea phytobeneficialis (assembly GCF_009728735.1). Lineage (NCBI taxonomy): Bacteria > Pseudomonadati > Pseudomonadota > Gammaproteobacteria > Enterobacterales > Erwiniaceae > Pantoea > Pantoea phytobeneficialis. Next base: position 216,032 of record NZ_CP024636.1, on the reverse strand, counting down.
AGCCGCCGGTTCACCGGTCGGTGCACGGCCACGGCCCAGGCGGAACAGGGTGTCGAGATCGACTGAACCCTCTTTATTCTGATGACGTGCCGGTACGTTGCCCAGCAGCAGGCTGGTGGTCAGTACGTGATCGTACCAGGCGAAGTCGCCCACGGGCAGCAGGTCCACACCCGCATCTTTCTGTTGTTGCCAGTGGCGCGCACGCAGTTCACGGCCCACAGCCAGCAGCTCTTCCTGTGAACTGTTACCTGCCCAGTAGCTTTCCTGAGCTTTTTTCAATTCACGACGCAAACCGACGCGAGGGAAACCGAGTGTGTGGTTCAGAATGGTCATTTGTTGTTCTCCAGGTATTCTTAACTGTGCAGCACGCGCTTCAAATCAGGGCCAACATAGACTGGTCACAACGCTTGCTGGAGATGTTTAGCCGTCCAGATGTTTACACCGCTATATTCTGCGGGTACTGTATGTTCCTCAAGCGCAAATTGTTCAATCTCGATGTGAAGGATTCTCATGATCGAACTCAAACACCTGCGAACGCTGCAAGCGTTAAGGAATACCGGTTCGCTGGCTGCCGCCGCTGCCCAGCTTCATCAAACGCAATCGGCGTTGTCTCATCAGTTCAGCGATCTGGAGCAACGGCTGGGCTTTCGCCTGTTTGTGCGTAAGAGCCAGCCGCTACGCTTTACGCCACAGGGGGAGATCCTGTTACAACTGGCTGAGCAGATCCTGCCGCAGATTCAGCAAGCCTTGCAGGCTTGTCATGAGCCGCATCAAACCACGCTGCGTATTGCGATTGAGTGTCACAGTTGCATTCAGTGGCTGACGCCTGCGTTAAATAATTTCCGTCAGAGTTGGCCCCAGGTGGTGATGGATTTTAAATCTGGCGTGACCTTTGACCCACAACCAGCCTTGCAACAGGGTGAGCTGGATGTGGTGCTGACCTCGGATATTCTGCCGCGCAGCGGTTTGTTCTATTCGCCGATGTTCGATTTTGAGGTGCGCCTGGTGATGGCCCCGGATCATCGACTGGCAAACGTTGAGCACATTTCACCGGAAGATTTGGCAGATGAAGTGCTGATGATTTACCCGGTGCAGCGTCAGCGTCTCGATATCTGGCGAAACTTCCTGCAACCGGCAGGCATCAGCCCAGCCCTGAAGAGTGTCGATAATACCCTGTTGTTGATTCAGATGGTGTCAGCCGGTATGGGCATTGCGGCGTTACCACATTGGGTAGTGGAGAGTTTTGAACAACAGGGGTTGGTGGTGACGAAAACGTTGGGCGATGGGTTGTGGAGCCGTTTGTATGCGGCGATGCGCGATGGTGAGCAGCGTCAGCCGGTGCTGGAGGCGTTTGTGCGCTTTGCCCGTCAGCATGCCTGCGAACATTTGCCGTTTGTACGTGATGCTGCGCGCCCGGGTTCGTTACAGCCCCTGTCTTCCTGAGTTAGCCTGCTCTATAATGCGCCGCCTTAACCCGCGACCAGGAGATTTTCACCATGACTAATAACGATGTGCTGCGCAGTGTGCGCTATATGCTGGACCTGAGCGACAGCAAAGTGGTGGAGATTTTTGCGCTGGCAGGCAGCGATGTGCCGCTGGAAGATGTTCAGGCATGGCTGAAGAAGGACGATGACGCTGCATATCGTCCTTGCCCTGACGTGCTGATGGGGTATTTCCTTAACGGTTTAATTTTCCATCGTCGTGGTAAAAGCGAAGATGCGCCTGCGCCGTCGATTGAGCGCCGGATGAATAACAACATTTTCCTGAAGAAACTGCGCATCGCGTTTGCCCTGAAGACCACGGATATCCCCGAGGTGTTGCTGAAGGCGAACTTTAAAGTTTCTCAGGCGGAGATTGGCGCGATTTTCCGTAACCCGGATCATAAAAACTATCGCGAGTGCGGTGACCAGATTCTGCGTAACTTTTTGAAGGGGTTGACGCTGGTGCAGCGTCCAACCCCCGTCAAAAAGGCTTAATGGCTGGTGGTGGTCTTTCCCAACACCCAGCGTTTATGAACGTAAAGTGACGCAAAAATCACGATGGCTCCAGCGATAAAGCTGGGCCAGTGCGGTTTTTCCTGCCAGATCGCCAGGTTCACCAGCAAGCCAGCCGGAACGTGCATATTGTTCATAATCCCCAGCGTCCCCGCATCCACCTGGGTCGCGCCGTAGTTCCACATAAAGTATCCCAGGCCAGACGCCGCAACGCCGAGCCACACCAGAATGCCCCATTGCAGCGAAGTGGTCGGCAGTTTGTTGGGATTACCCCACAGGCTCCAGGCAATCACCGCAATAATCACCGCGCCGAGGTAGAACCAGGAAAAGGCGGTGTGCTGCGGCATCGGACGTGTTTCCTGCAAACGCTTGTAACCTACCATGCCAATGGCAAAGCAGATATTCGCCGCCTGCACCAGCAGCAGGCCAAACCAGAAATGATCGCTGACTTTGTCGTAACGGATAATCGCCGCGCCAATCACCGCCAGCATGGCGCTAAAGGCATAGCCGATGCGCAGTGGACGCCGACTGAGCAAATCATAAATCAGGGTGACATACAGCGGTGTCATCACGGTGAACAGCAGGAATTCGGTGACGCTCAGATAGAGATAGGCTTCGAAACTCAGCAGGTACATGACACCCAGTTGCAGCATTCCCACCAGCATATACAGCAAGATGGTTGAAGCGCGATAGCCACGCCAGCGCAGGAAGGGCAGGAACACAATGGCTGCCAGCGCCAGGCGCATCAGCACCGAGAACCAGGAATCCACCTGACCCGCCAGATATTCCCCGATTAAACTAAAGGAAAAAGCCCACAGAATGGTGGTAACGATCAATAACAGCACGGTAACGATCCCAAAATGAACAGTGCCGTTAGTGTAAACAAACTGTCGCTGCCTCGTTGAATTATCTGGTTTACAATCGGATAAAACACAAGCACCCCGTAGCGGCGCGATTTATCGCGCGGGTTTTTCCTGCAACGCACACGAAATTGCGCGATAAATCGCGCCGCTACGGATCAGGTTATGCCAGGAACAATTTACGCAGCGTCTGCGGTACAGCGTCTTCGGCATTGCTGCCAATCACTTCCAGCGCAGGCAAGGTATCTTTCAGACGCTGATGGGCATTACGCATGATGCAGCCCTTACCGGCCATGCTGAGCATCTCGACATCGTTCATGCCATCACCAAACGCGATGCACTCTTTCAATGAATAGCCGAGCTGTTTTGCCACCGCTTCCAGCGCATGTCCCTTGGAGACACCCCCCGCCATCACTTCGAGACAGGTCGGCAGCGAGAAGCTGACATTGACCCGATCGCCCCAACGCGCCTCAATCGCCTGCTCCATCGGGATCAGATGCTCAGGATCGTCGCAGGTAAAGAACACTTTGCTGATGCCATCGCTCGGCAGCATCCCCGGCTGGTAAACCTGGTAGTTAAACACCGATTCACGAAAATAATCCTGCTCCGCCGGGCGGTGACGGCTGATAAACCATTCGTCGTCACGGTAAACGTGGGTCAGAACCTGTTCATCGTGGTATTTCAGGCCATACAGATCCTGGGCGATGTCGGCATCCAGGTTATGGCTGAAGATCAACTCGCCGTCAGCATTGTGCACGCGTGCGCCGTTGGAGGTAATCATATAAGCCGGGATGCCGAGTTTGTCGCGCATCTGACCCACATCGATATAGTGACGACCGGTGGCAAAAACGAAATGGACATCGCGTGCCACCAGCTCCTGCAACGTGGTGCGGGCGAAAGGGGTCAGACGATGGTCTGGTGAGAGCAGCGTGCCATCCAGGTCGGATGCGACGATGTGGTACATGGAAACCTCTGGTATTAATGTCGGTTGGCCGTAGCCGGAAAATAAAAAATCAATTAAACGTGGCGCGCAAAAAAATCCACCACCGCATTTAGCGCCTGGGCGCGCATCGCGTCTGTTTCAAACAGGATCTCATGGCGCGCGCCTTCAATCACATAAGGCGTGACACCCTCGCAGGGATGCCCTGCTGCTGCCATCGCCTCACAAAACAAATCCTGCGAGCGGTTATCCACCACCCGGTCTTCGCTGGCCTGCATCAGCAGCATCGGCGTGGTGATGTTATTCACCTGACTGATAATGCTGCGACCCGCCTGCACCCCTTCACGTACCCAATGGTAAGTCGGGCCACCGACGCGAATCGCCGGATCGTCAGCGTAAAAACGCAAGTTGCGCTGATAACGTTCCCGGCTGTGGGTCAGCTGATTGATGCCGAAGGGATGGGCCCGCCAGCGCCCGGTGCCGAGGGCATAACCATCGCGCAGCGCGGGCATTTTCTCTGCCCAGTCAAGAATGCGGTGCGCGAGGAAAGGCGGCAGCGGCAAGGTAATACCAAACATCGGTGCCGCCAGCGCCACGGCGTGAAACGCCCGTGGCTGACGCGCCAGAAACAGCGCAAGGATCGCCCCGCCCATCGAATGCGCCAGCGCATAGCGCTGCTGGTAATGGCCACTGACGATCTCTTTCAGATAAAGCGTTTCCAGATCGTCAACGTAATCATTGAAATCCACCACATGCCCGCGGTGGGAATCTTCCAACAGACGATCGGAGCGTCCCTGACCTCGATGGTCAATAATCACCACATCAAAACCACAGTGGAACAGGTCATAGGCCAGCTCCGGGTATTTGATGTAGCTTTCAATACGTCCGGGAACAATCAGAATGACACGATGATGTTGCGGAGAAGTGAAACGAACATAGCGCAGGGTGAGATTCCCCACGCCGGTAAATTCACACTCTTCACGACGGTGCCAGAAGTCGAGCAGCGGACCGGTAGCAAAGGAGGCAAACGCCTTTTCACGCCTGAGCCAACTCTGTTTTATCTTCTGCATCCGCCCTCCTGAAAAAAACGTCAACGCCACACGTCCACTCCATAGCGTGCCGCGATTTTCTGGCGTATTGTGTCACACTTCGCTTACATCAGGGAATGTCACACATGACCATTGAATGGTGGTTAACCTACCTGCTTACCACAACCATCCTTAGCCTCTCGCCGGGTTCCGGCGCGATTAACACCATGAGCACCGGCATCAGTCACGGCTATCGCGGCGCAGTGGCCTCGATATCTGGCCTGCAAATTGGTCTGTCGGTACATATCGTGCTGGTGGGTGTGGGTCTTGGCGCGCTGTTTTCTCAGTCGCTGCTGGCGTTCGAAATCCTGAAGTGGGCCGGTGCCGCCTATTTAGTGTGGCTGGGTATTCAGCAATGGCGCTCGGGTGGCGCGCTGGATCTCAATGCTGTCGCCAAAGCGATGCCGCGTCGTCGCCTGTTTAAGCGCGCGGTGTTGGTTAACCTGACTAACCCCAAAAGCATTGTGTTTCTTGCCGCGCTGTTCCCGCAGTTCATTCAGCCGCACCAGCCACAGCTGATGCAATATCTGGTGCTCGGCGTCACCACGGTGGTCGTAGATATTATCGTGATGATTGGTTATGCCACGCTCGCCACCCGCATCGCCGGTTGGATTAAAGGGCCGAAGCAGATGAAGGCAATGAATCGAACGTTTGGTGGTTTGTTTATGGCCGTCGGTGCGTTGTTAGCCAGCGCGCGCAGAATCGCCTGATAGTTCGTAGCGGCGCGATTTATCGTGCGCCTATAAACCCGCGCGAAAAATCGCGCCGCTACGGATAAAATTACCGTGAAATGATCAGGTGGATGCCGAAGCCGGCAAACAGGACACCCGCCATACCATCAACCCACTTCGCCATGCGCTGATATTTATCACGCATCCACGGCAGAGCAAAAATCGCCGCCACCACGGTAAACCAGGCGAAGGTTTCCACCAGAATCAGCAGGAATAATCCCCAGCGCTCCATTGCGCCGACATCATTGCCAACAAACAGCGAGAACACGCTGCCGAAATAGATAATGGCTTTCGGGTTGGAGAGGTTGGTCAGCAAGCCTTTAAGGAAGCTCATCCCTTTTTTCGGCAGCTCCACGACGGGTGCTTCGCTGTTTGGCTGCTGATGACGCTGACGCGCCGAACGCATCAACTGCCAGCCCATCCACAGCAGATATAAGCCGCCACCTACCATGATGATTTGATGCAGCCACGCCATTTTTTCCAGGATCAGATGCAGACCCATCAGCGCCACACCGGCCCACACCATTACTCCCAGCGTGATCCCCAGCACCCCCATCATCGCTTCTTTACGCGAGCGGCTGGCAGCGGTCTGCGAGACAAAAAAGAAATCCGGGCCAGGACTCATCAGCGCGACCAGATGTACCAGTGCGACGGTAGCGAATAACATCAACATGCTTTTTTTCCTTTACTCTTCATCAAGATGTTCTTTGATCATCACCAGGAACGGTTTACCAAAACGTTCCAGTTTGCGATGGCCGACACCGTTCACGCTCAGCATTTCTGACGCGCTCACCGGCATCTGTTCCGCCATCTCAATCAACGTGGCGTCGTTAAACACCACATAGGGCGGAATATTCTCCTCGTCAGCAATCGCTTTACGTAACTTACGCAGCTTGGCGAACAGTTTGCGATCGTAATTGCCGCCATAGACCTTCGGCGAGCTGCTGCGCGTTTTCACCGTCACAATTCGCGGCACCGCCAGCATCAGCGGGATTTCTGCACGCAGCACCGGACGAGCCGCTTCGGTAAGTTGTAACGCGGAATGCATGGCGATATTTTGCGTCACCATTCCGAGATGGATGAGCTGACGCAGCACGCTGACCCAATGTTCGGTGCTGTTATCCCGGCCAATGCCGTAAACCGGCAATTTGTCGTGCCCGTTATCGCGAATACGCTGGTTGCTGGCACCGCGCAAAACTTCAACAATATAGCCCATGCCGAAGCGCTGCCCGGTGCGATAAATGCTGGACAGCGCTTTCTGCGCCTCCACCAGACCATCGTAACGACGCGGTGGATCGAGGCAGATATCGCAGTTGTCACACGGCTGCTGACGTCCCTCGCCAAAATAGTTGAGCAGCACCAGACGACGGCAGGTTTGCGCTTCAGCAAACGCGCCCATCGCATTGAGTTTATGGCGTTCAATATCCTGCAACGGCCCAGGCGTTTTCTCTTCCAGACATTTACGCAACCAGGCCATATCGGCCGGGTCGTACAGCATCATGGCTTCGGCAGGCAGACCGTCACGTCCGGCGCGGCCCGTTTCCTGATAATAGGATTCGATGTTACGCGGAATATCAAAGTGCACCACAAAACGGACGTTGGGCTTGTTGATGCCCATGCCGAACGCCACGGTAGCCACCACAATTTGCAGGTCATCACGCTGGAAAGCCTCCTGCACCCGCGCACGCTGGGCGCTGTCGATACCGGCATGATAAGCACCCACGCTCAGACCACGGCTTTGCAGGCGAGCAGCGGTGTCTTCCACCTTGGCGCGGCTGTTGCAGTAAATAATGCCGCTTTTGCCGCGCTGGTCCTGAACATAGCGCAGCAACTGCTCGGTCGGTTTGAACTTCTCCACCAGCGTATAGCGGATGTTCGGTCGATCGAAGCTACTGATTTGAATCAGGGGATCGTGCATCTGCAACAGATGCGCGATGTCATTACGCGTGGTTTCGTCAGCGGTGGCGGTCAGCGCCATCACCGGCAGCTCCGGGAAGCGCTGGCGCAGTTGGCCCAACGCACCATACTCCGGGCGGAAATCGTGGCCCCATTGCGAGATACAGTGCGCTTCATCCACCGCCAGCATCACCGGATTCCAGTGGTGCAGGCTGTCGAGGAAGTTATCCATCATCAGGCGTTCAGGCGCGATATAGAGCAGTTTCAGGCGACCGCTACGACAATCGGCAAACACCTGTTGCTGCTCTTCACGCGTCTGGGTGGAGTTAAGGCAGGCCGCAGCCACACCGTTAGCCAGCAATTGATCGACCTGATCTTTCATCAGGGAAATCAACGGCGAAACCACCAGCGTTAATCCCTCACGCACCAGCGCCGGAATTTGATAACACAGCGATTTGCCCCCGCCGGTGGGCATAACCACCAGGCAATCGCGCCCTGCCAGCGCCGTTTCGATGATGGTTTGCTGGCCGGGACGAAATTGCTGGTAGCCGAAGGTATCCTGTAATACCTGCTGCGCCAGCGTTTCCTGATTGAGCACTGCCGATGTTGCCACGGTAATCCTGTTGTTTGCTTATCAGAACAGATCGTTGAGCGTTACGCCGACACCCACACGCGTCTGGCGGTGGTTGTAGTCGATGAGCGATTCACCATAGCCGCTAAACAGCTGCGTGTAAAAACGCACATGCTCGCTGATCGGGTAGCTCCAGGCAAAGGTTGCACCGCCGTAGCCACTGTTCCAGTTGTAATTGCCTTCCACGCTAAAAATGCTTTCGCCGTACATGTAACCCAGCTTCGCGCGGTAATAGCCCATGTATTTGGTGATATCCGGGTTGTCATCATTGCTGGCGCTTTCCGGGATACGATACCAGGGTTTGATCTCGGCGAGGAAATTGCCGTTCTCCGCCATCAAGCGCGCATATACGCGGTTCCAGCTACGCGAAGTCGGATCGCTGCGGCCGTTTGACTGATGGTTCAGACCCATCTCCACATCGCGCAATGTCCAGCCACCCAGCGAGTAATCCGTCGCCCAGCCGAGGAAAATCTGCGGCTCATAGTTGGTTTCACGAAACGGTGAAGAGGCGCCACGATTGGAGAGCTGCCACCAGGAACGCTGGGTATAAGACGCCGCCAGTACCGAATTGTCGCCCAGAATACCGCGCCACAGCGGAAAGGCCAGACTGAGCTGGAATTTTACTTCATCCTTTTTGGCTTTGTCTGCCCAGTCGTAAGAGGAAATGGCCTCTTTGTTCATGTCGCTGGTGTAGGTGTAAAGCAGATAGTTGTTTTCGTAGGGATAAAGCACGAATGGGTTATCGTGTTTCTCCAGCAGGTTAGCAATAATACTGCCCTTTACCGCTGGTGCATCATGAACCTCTTTAATCGTGGCTTCATCCGCCTGCGCCATAGCAGGAATTAACAGAGCCGCTGCCAGCAAGGCGCGCTGCTTACGCATAGAATTCTCCAGTGGGCACTGCATAGTCGTTTGGTAACGGTTTAAAAAAGCAGGTCATTCTACACACAAACTTAACCCTTGATTAGCGACGATTTCTGAAACTGGAAAGCGGCTCTAACGCGGCATAATATACACAATTCTTTAACATCCATCGCCCCGTACAAGGGGTTGTTTGAAGGCCACCACCATGTCATCACCGATGCTGACACCGCAGGAAGCACGCCGTCTGATTGGCGAAATTTTTGTTTATCATATGCCGTTTAATCAGGCACTTGGGCTGGAACTGGATCGGCTCGAACCCGATTACGCCGAACTGGGTTTTGCCAATAAAACCATGCTGGTGGGGAATGCCGCGCAAAGTATTTTGCATGGCGGCGTGATCGCCTCGGTACTGGATGTTGCCGCTGGCCTGGTTTGCGTCAGTCATTCGCTGACGCGCCAGGAGAACATCAGCGAAGAGGAGCTGCGCCAGCGCTTGTCGCGGATGGGTACGATTGATATGCGCGTGGATTATCTGCGTCCGGGTCGCGGCGAGCGTTTTGTCGCCACCAGCAGCCTGCTGCGTGCCGGTAATAAAGTCGCGGTCGCCCGCGTTGAAATGCATAACCAGCAGGGTGATTACATCGCTACCGCCACTGCGACTTATCTGATCGGTTAGGAAATCATGGATACACAACAAACGCGCCAGGGTATCGGCTATGCACTCGGCGCCTATTTCCTGTGGGGGGTGGCACCGGCCTACTTCAAGCTGGTCAAGGTTGTCCCTCCACTTGAAATCATGACGCATCGGGTGATTTGGTCAGCATTGTTTATGCTGCTGTTGATCACCCTCAGCCGTAACTGGAACCAGGTATGCAGCGTGATGCGCCAGCCAAAAAAAGTGCTGTTGCTGGCGTTCACCGCCTTCACCATAGGCGGTAACTGGCTGCTGTATATCTGGGCGGTGAATAATCAGCACATCCTTGAAGCCAGCCTCGGCTATTTCATCAGCCCATTGTTTAACGTGGTGCTGGGGATGTTGTTTATGCGCGAGCGCTTCCGTCCCCTGCAATGGTTGGCGGTACTGCTTGCCGCGCTCGGGGTGCTGGTACAGCTGTGGAAGTTTGGTTCGGTGCCGATGATTGCCCTCGGGCTGGCGCTGACCTTTGCGTTTTACGGCCTGATGCGCAAGAAAATTCAGGTCGATGCGCAGAGCGGTATGCTGATTGAGACGCTGTGGATGTTCCCGCTGGCGGCGATTTATCTGTTTGGTTTTGCCGATAGCGCCACCAGCCATCTGAGCGCCAACCCGATAAGCCTTAACCTGAAACTGGTCGCCGCCGGGATTGTCACCACGGTACCGCTGATGCTGTTTGCCGCCGCTTGCACGCGTTTGCGTCTCTCAACGATCGGTTTTTTCCAGTATCTCGGTCCAACGCTGATGTTCCTGCTGGCGGTGGTGTTTTATGGCGAAACCGTCACGCCAGATAAAATGGTGACCTTTGGCTTTATCTGGCTGGCGCTCGCCTTTTTTATTGTCGATGCCGCGATTGCCTCAGCTCGCACGCGCGTGCGCGTAGCGTGAGATAAAACGCGCCAGCGCTGGGCCGGTAAGCAAAATGGTGAACAGACGCAAGGTCTGCAATGCCATCACAAAAGCGATATCGACCCGGCTGCCTGCGGCGATGATCGCCACCGTATCCAGCCCGCCAGGGCTGGTTGCCAGATAAGCCGTCATCAGATCGACGTGCAACACCCGCGTCAGCATCCACGCCAGCCCACCACACAGCAACATCAGACCAATAATCGACACCACCATTTGCGGCAGAGTGCGTAGCGCCAGCAGGAAAATCGGGCGGGTGAAACGCAGTCCGACGCTCCAGCCGATTAACGCATAGGCCAGCGCCAGCAGCCATTCCGGCACCTGTAACGTCGCCACGCCCGTGCCCTGCATCGTGGCGCCAATCAGCGCCGGTAATAACAACGCGCCAGACGGAATCCGTAACTTTTGCCCCAGCCAGGCACCGGCCACCATCACCACTAACGTCAGAAGAAAGCTGCTGTTGAGTGCAGGAAACCAGACCAGCTCGGCGTTACCGCCGCTGCTACCCAGCCCGATACGCGCCACCACCGCAGCGGCCGTGGCAACAAACAACACGCGCAGATACTGCATAAACGCCACCAGCCGCACGTCAGCACCAAAATCACCGGCCATTGCCACCATCGCCGAGGCACCACCGGGAGAGGAGCCCCAGGCACCGGTTGGTCCGGGCAGATTACTGAAACGCACCAGCAGGAAGCCAGACAACCCGCTGGCGGCCAGCGTCAGTGCCAACACCGCCAGCACCACCGGCCAATCCTGCAACAGGGGTGGCAGTATCGCCGGTGACAGGGTTTGCCCGATCATGCAACCCAATACTGCTTGTGCCAGCACAAACAAGCGTTTATCGATGCGCACCGACGCGCCAGAGAGTCCCATGACGGTGCCGACAATCATCGGGCCGAGCAACAACGCCGCAGGCAGGTGAAACAACTGGAAGATAATTCCCAGAATCAGTGAAGCAATCAGCAGAATGGTCCACTGCTGTCGCAAAGAGAGACGCGCCATAAGGTGGGATACAACGAATTAGTTAATCAGCAGGAAAGAACAGGTTACGCAGAATTGTGATTTATAGCCAGAAAATCGGGCCGTGTAGACGGCCCGACAATTGTTACATATTGCATGCGTAGCGGCGCGGTTTAGCGCGCAATGTTACAACCAGTTTTTACGTTTGAAGTAGAGATAAGGTGCCAGACCCGCGAGAATCATCAACCCAATCGCCGCCGGGTAGCCAAAGCTCCACTTCAGTTCTGGCATAAATTCGAAGTTCATCCCATAGCTGGACGCCACCAGCGTGGGCGGCAGAAACACCACCGACACTACCGAGAAGATTTTGATGATGCGGTTCTGCTCGATGTTGATAAAGCCCATCGCCGCCTGCATCAGGAAGTTAACCTTCTGGAACAGCGATTCGTTGTGCGGCAGCAGAGACTCGATATCGCGCAGGATCTCACGCGCCTGCTCCAGTTGGTTCGCCGGTAGACGCGCTTTGCGCACCAGGAAGTTCAGCGCACGCTGGGTATCCATCAGACACAGACGGACCTTCCAGCCGATATCTTCCAGTTCCGCCAGACGCGACAGCGCTTCGTCGTACTCTTCGCCCTGCTGCCCTTCCATAATCACGCGGCTCAGCTTTTCCAGCGCGCTGTAGATGTTTTCGATCTCATCCGCCAACTGTTCGATTTTGGTTTCAAACAGATCCAGCAGCAGTTCAAACGCATTGCCGTCAATCAGGGTTTGGTTACGGGCGCGCATACGATAGAGACGAAACGCGGGCAGTTCACGCTCGCGCAGCGTATAGAGGCGATCTTCACGGATGGTGAATGCCACGGTCGAGTTACCGGCATGATCTTCCGCATCTTCATAAAAGAAGAAGGAGTGAATATGCAGGCCATCTTCGTCTTCAAAGAAACGCGCCGAGGCTTCGATGTCTTCCAGCTCCGGGCGTGTTGCCAGGCTCTGGCCCAGCTCACTTTGCACCCGTTCGCGCTCGCCTTCATCGGGCTCGATCAAATCGACCCACACGGACGCGTTGAGTTTGTCGTTATGGTCTTCCAGTTCGAGACGCGTCAGGCGGCTGCGATCCAGTTTAAATGCGCTCAGCATAGCAATACTCCCCATTGCAGACTTAATGGGACAAGGCGGTGAACCGTTGCGCTTACGCAAAACGGGCACGGCAAAGCCTGAACACCGAAACTTTCGTTCCAGGGGTAAATCAGTGCTGACTCATGCGACGGGACAAAAAGGGAGGTCGCTGATAACCGCTAAGGCTACCAGCTAAGAGGTAGCCTTAGATGTTATTCCTGTGAACCAGGGGGTTGAGCCAGCATCGACTGGGCGTGTCCAAGGCATTGTCCTCTCATGATAATAGTGGGCGCATGTTACGCTGAGACGAAAAAGTCGTCAAGGCAGCGCAACCGCGCTACACCGTTTCCAGCCGGGCATAGGCAGCAACCAGCCATTTGATGCCCTGTCCCTGAAAAGCGACCTGCAAACGGCTGTGCTCGCCGCTGCCTTCGAGGTTGATAATGGTACCTTCGCCAAATTTGGCATGGCGTACACGTTGGCCCAGCGCGAAGCCGCTGTCGTTTTGCGCGATCGGTGTTCCCATGCGCTGATGATTGACCGGACGGCTCACGCTGGCACGTAAACGTACCTCTTCCACACAATCTTCCGGCAGTTCACCAATGAAACGTGATGGCCGGTGATACACTTCCTTACCATAAAGACGCCGTGTTTCCGCATAAGTCAGCGTCAGCTTTTCCATCGCACGCGTCACGCCAACATAAGCCAGACGACGCTCCTCTTCGAGACGGCCACCCTCATCGAGTGACATCTGACTTGGGAACATGCCTTCTTCCATCCCGACGATAAACACCTGGCTGAACTCCAGACCTTTCGCCGAATGCAGCGTCATCAACTGAACAGCATCCTGCCATTTGTCGGCCTGGCCTTCTCCTGCTTCCAGCGCTGCATGGGAGAGGAAAGCCTGCAACGGCATCAGATCTTCGTCTTCATCCTGGTAGCTGAACTGACGCGTGGCCGTCACCAGTTCCTCAAGGTTTTCGATACGCGCCTGGCCTTTTTCGCCCTTCTCCTGCTCGTACATCAGCCACAGCCCGGAATCTTTGATCACCCGATCAGTTTGTACGTGCAGCGGAAGTTCCGCAGTTTCACTGGCCAACGCATCCACCAGTTCGCAGAAACGTTGTAGCGCCGAGGCTGCACGCCCCGCCAGCACCCGATTTTGTAGCAGTTCACGCGTTGCCTGCCACAGAGTCAGCTGTTGTTCGCGCGCCGTCTGACGTACCACGTCAAGGGTACGATCGCCTACGCCACGGACCGGAGTATTCACCACGCGTTCAAACGCCGCATCATCGTTGCGGTTCGCCATCAGACGCAGATAAGCCAGTGCGTCCTTGATTTCCTGACGCTCGAAGAAGCGCATGCCGCCATAGATCCGGTATGGCATGCTGCCCTGGAGCAGCGCCTCTTCCAGCACGCGTGACTGGGCGTTGCTGCGATACAGAATCGCGCAGTCGGCCAGCGCGTTACCGTTCTCATGCCAGGCTTTAATGCGGTTGACCACGAAGCGCGCTTCATCCAACTCGTTAAAGGCGCAGTAGAGGGAGATCGGTTCGCCATCGCTGCCATCGGTCCACAACTCTTTACCGAGGCGGCCATTGTTGTTGGCAATCAGGGCATTCGCCGCTTTCAGGATGTTATTGGTGGAACGGTAGTTCTGCTCCAGGCGGATGGTTTCTGCGCCAGGGAAATCCTGCAAAAACCGCTGGATGTTTTCCACCTGCGCACCACGCCAGCCGTAGATCGACTGGTCATCATCGCCAACGATAATCACCCGGCCGGTATCACCCGCCAGCATACGAATCCATGCGTATTGAATGTTGTTGGTGTCCTGGAATTCGTCCACCAGCACGTTACTGAAACGCTCGCGGTAATGATTGAGGATATGGGGTTTATTCAGCCACAGTTCGTGCGCACGCAGCAGCAGCTCGGCAAAATCCACCAGACCGGCGCGATCGCAGGCTTCCTGATACGCCTGATAAATCCGCAGCCAGGTTTGCTCCACCGGGTTGCCGTAGCTTTCAATATGTTTGGGGCGCAGACCTTCATCTTTCTTGCCGTTGATGTACCACATGCCCTGACGCGCAGGCCATTGTTTTTCATCGAGGTTCATCGCTTTGATCAGACGCTTCAGCAAGCGCAGCTGATCTTCGCTGTCGAGGATCTGAAAATCCTGCGGCAGCCCGGCATCAAGATGGTGGGCGCGCAATAAACGGTGCGCCAGGCCGTGGAACGTGCCGATCCACATGCCGCCCTGGCTGGTGCCGATCAGTTGATCGATACGATGGCGCATCTCTGCGGCGGCTTTGTTGGTAAAGGTCACCGCCATAATTGAGTAAGGCGAGCAATTCTCTACTGACAACAGCCAGGCAATGCGATGCACCAGCACACGGGTTTTGCCACTGCCTGCTCCGGCCAGCACCAGCAGGTTGCTGCGCGGTGCGGCGACCGCCTCGCGCTGTTTGTCATTTAAGCCGTTAAGCAGATCAGAAACGTCCATAAGCACCGTTTAAAAAAAGAAGATCACCCAATAGCTGGGTAAATATACAGCCATTATAGCAGCGAGGTCAGTGATGCCAACTGCGAAATTTCAACATGCGGCAGCAGACGCGCATCATCAATGTGCATCAGGTTGCCGTCGCGCAGGTTAATCCAGCACGCCTGCATCCCGGCACGTAGCGAACCGGCAACGTCGGTGGTGAGATCGTCACCCACATGCAGAATGTGTTCCGGGGCAATGCCTAAACGTTCCGACGCCAGCTGATACATATCCTGCCACGGCTTCGCGCGGCCATGTGGTCCGGCGCGCAGCGCGAACTCAAAATAGTGTGAGATCCCAAGTTTTTGCGGATCGGCATTGCCATTGGTGATCGCCACCAGCGGGACTTTATTACCGAGCGCGGTCAGGGTCGCATGCGTTTCTTCCGGCATGTCCACTTCGCTGCGCCAGCGGTGAAACACGCTCATCACTTCACTGGCGCCTGCGGTCGCTTCCGCTGTGGATAAACCGATGTTGATCAACGCCAGTTCGACCGAACGACGTCGCCACTCGGACACGTCGTGATAAATCTCCGGCTCGCGCGCCAGCAATTCATCACGCAGCGCCTGATATTCTGCCGGGGTGAAATCGCATAAGGCCGGATGATAAGCCTGTAACGCCGCATGGGATTCTGCGGTGGTTTTGCGGATCACCGGATGGTTGTCATATAAGGTGTCATCGAGATCAAAGGTGATCGCTTTGATCGCACGCAGTGGACGGTAAAACTTCATTACGACTTTCCTCGTTTGGCGCGTGGGTGTGCGGAATCGTACACCGAGGCCAGATGCTGGAAATCAAGATGGGTATAGATTTGCGTGGTCGAGAGATTAGCGTGGCCGAGCAGCTCCTGCACCGCACGTAGATCGCCGCTCGATTCCAGCAAATGCGTAGCAAAAGAGTGGCGCAGCTTATGCGGGTGGATGTGGCTGGCAACGCCTTGTTTGATGCCCCATTCGGCAAAGCGTTTTTGCACGTTACGCGCCGAAATACGACTTCCACGGCTGGAGACAAACACCGCGTCATCCTGCGGTGCAAAGCTGGCTCGCAGCGGCAGCCAGTGCTGTAACCAGGTGACTGCGGTGCCACCAATCGGCACGCGGCGTTCTTTGCTGCCTTTGCCCAGTACCCAGACTTCGCCCGCCTCCAGATCCAGATGGCGGATATCCATATGCACCAGCTCCGACAGACGCAACCCTCCGCCATACATAGTTTCCAGCATGGCGCGATCGCGTACCGCCAGCGGATCGTTGAGGTCAATTTCCAGCAGTTGATTGACCTCGTCGACATCCATATTTTTCGGCAGATGACGCGCATTACGCGGGGTGGCGATGCCTTTGGCCGGATTACCGCTCAGCATCCCCTGGCTGACCTGCCAGTCCAGGAAACTGCGCAACGCTGACAAGCGTAACGCCAGGCTACTGGCACCTAAACCCGCACGGCGACTGCGCGCGGCGATGTTACGTACCTGCGCCGGTTCAAGCTGTGTCCAGGCGGTGATTTTCATCTCATCAGCCATCGGGATGATGGCCTGAAGCTGGCGAGCATAGTTTTGCTGCGTCAACGGGCTAAGCTGGCGCTCGATTTTCAGATAACGCAGGAAGCCCTCAACGGCGGGAAGCAGCGGGCTGTCGCTGCTCATGCACGTTCGACCCAGCGTAACAGCAATTCTGGCAGCATCAGCGCCAGATGTTGCAGCAGCAACGTTCCCATGCCCGCCTGATAATGTTGGTTGTCACGGCTGCTGAAGATCAACACGCCCAGTTCACCGCGATCGCCCATCAGCGACATGGCTACGGAACCGATGGCTTTCGCCTGCGGCAGCAGCAGCAGCAACTCAGGGCCATTGAGATGACCAAGGTAATGGTGTTCATTGCCGAAGCGCTGGATACGCAACGGCTCAAACGCCTGGCGTGACAGGCCCAACTGGGTGAAATCGGACGGTGCGCCGATGTGCCATTTGTCGCTGAACAAGCGTACGTTGGCTCCGGCAAGGCCCAACTCACGCGCCCAGCGATGCAGGCGCGTCAGCATATCTTGCAGGCTATCTGCGGCGGCGAGATGCCCCTGTAACGACAGCAGGCGATCAAACAGTTGATGGTTGGCCGTTGCCTGCTCCATCAACAGCGTGATCTCCTCTTCCAGCTGCTGGATATGGTTGCGCTGCCGCGCCATATGCCATTCCACCAGCGACACGCTGCCGCGTACCGGATGCGGCACCATCATCTGTTCGACCTGGCGCGCATTGCGAATAAAAAAATCGGGGTTCTGACGCAGAAATGCGCTGACCGCCTGATCGTCCAGCAGCACCGCGCTGTCGGTCTGCTCTTCGACATTTTTCATAGATGAATAAACCCATCGTAGACGTGTGTGGCTGGCCCGGTCATAAACAGCGGTTGACCGGCCCCTTTCCAGGCAATATGCAGCGTTCCGCCGGGCAGATCAACGCGGACTTTCTCCGCCAGAATGCCCTGCTGAATACCGCAAGCAACAGCGGCACACGCGCCACTGCCACAAGCCTGGGTTTCACCCGCGCCGCGTTCATAAACGCGCAGACGAATGTGTTCTGGATTGACCACTTCCATAAAGCCGACGTTCACGCGCTCCGGAAAACGTTCATGGCTTTCCAGTACCGGGCCGAGGGTTTCCACCGGCGCGGTTTTCACGTTCTCAACCTGGATAACGCAATGCGGATTACCCATCGACACGGCGCCAAACATCACGGTCTGGTCGGCCACGCGCAGCAGATAGAGATTCTCGGCTTTGTTGGCGCGGAACGGGACCTGCTGGGGTTCGAAGTTTGGCTCACCCATATTGACGCGCACCAGCTCGTCATTGGTGACGCTCAGCACCATCCGGCCAGTTTGGGTACTGACGCGGATATCGCTTTTGTTGGTCAACCCTTTCAGACGCACGAAACGGGCGAAGCAGCGCGCACCATTGCCACACTGCGCCACTTCACTGCCATCAGCGTTGAAAATTCGATAGTGGAAATCAAGATCCGGATCGTAAGGCGGTTCGACAATCAGCAGTTGATCGAAACCGATCCCCAGATGGCGATCCGCCAGACGGCGAATCAGCTCCGGCGAAAAAAAGACGTTTTGCGTCACGGCGTCCACGACCATAAAGTCGTTGCCAAGACCGTGCATTTTCGAGAACTGCATTTTCTGCTCCGCCGGATTACTCATGGGAGATTAATTCCCCTGCATGCCTTGTTTGTCGGTAACTAAACCACCCACATCCGCACTTTTCGCTGCTTGCTGCTGCTGGTCAGTGGGCTGGGTATTGGTTTTTTTCGGTTGTTCCGGAGGCGGAAAATATAAGGGGCCTTTCAGACCACAGCCTGCTAAGCCGACCAGTGCCAGCGCCATTCCTAGCTGACGTATCATTTGTCTCATTCTGTCTGCTCTTTCTGTCCTTTCCTGGATGCTTATCATCGCAGTTGACGTTGTAAAAGCAACAGGAAATACCGGCAAACACGTTACAGGTCCGACACCTGCCACGCGAGCGCGGGCAGGATCAGTGCATTTGATAACGCGGCTGGAAATCGCCGTTGTCGTTGTCAGGCTGTGTGGCACACAGCTGCGTCAGCGTCTGACTGCGGAAGGGGATCACCTGGAAGCGATCGCCAGCATTCACAATCTGATAGAACTGCGGCAAGTTGAAGTTGATAAAGCTGGAACCGTAGGTAAAACGGTCATGCGATGACGAGTAGAAACGGCTGACGTCACGCACCAGTTCTTCTTTGCTGCCTTCGCAATGATGGTACACCTCAACGCGGTTGGTTTCGTCGAGGATATAAATGTTGAAGCCGCGATCATCATTGGTATCTTCAAAGAAGAACTGGATGATGCCTTCGCTGGCATAGCCGTTAACCACCGGTGGCAGCGGCGTCTGGTTCGACTCCACTTTTATCGACAGTCCATGCAGCTTGTTATTGGAAATCGCGCCGTAGAACTCGACCGCATTTTCCAGTTTCTGCACCGACACGCTCATGCGTTCAAAGAACAGCCCCCAGGTCTGGCCCGCCATGCGCAATGCTTTGAAGCGGCCCGGTTCCTGACGGGTACTGGAAAGACGCAACTCGATGCATTCTGACACCAACTGTTGGACGCGAGTACGAATCAGGCCGCGCAGATGCTGGCTGTAGCAGAACACCTCTACCGTATCCGGCGGGGCAGCATCCTGATGCATTTTGCCAAGGATGGTTTTCAGCGCTTCGATCATCGCCTGCTCGCCGCTGAAGTGCAGCGTACGCACCTCATTCCACGAGTTGCGGTACAACAGATCAATGCTGCCAATCAGGCATTGCTGCTGCTGACCGAAACTGAACACGTCCAGTTTACGGAAATCGAAATGCACCACCTGATTGCGGAACGCGGAGGTGGGATCGTGTTCGAGGTTAACGATAATCGCCAGGTGTCGAATTTCACACGGGCTGTAGAGCGCTTTTGGCGTCGGCGCCGGTACGCGCAGCGGGAAATGATGCGAGACATCATTCACCAGCTCCTGCAAACGCGGCAGATCGCAGAGTTCATTGCCCTTGATATGCAGCCGGGTTTTGCTGGTCATCAAACCGTTAAACCACGCCCACGCCACCAGTTTGTTCAGGTAGCGGTTATATTCCAGCGGCTGATGGCTGATGATGGAACTCATGTCCGGCGACTGGTTATACAGATACCAACCTGCGCGATTGGCGCGACCAGCCGGGACGTGAATAAAGGTCAGATTATCTTCCGACAGGTCGGGCGAAATCTGCGGGTTCACCAGCGTCACCTTGCCCGGTAGCGCTTCAAAGGCAGCATACAGTTTACGCGTCAGCACGCCGATGTCCTGCGGGCTGGCGCTGACGCTTAAATTGTTACGGCGTGCGAAACGGATCAGGTTGCGATAGCTCTGCATCATCGCATCCAGCAATTCATTGTGCGCTTCACGCACGCGCTCGATTTTCCACTGCGCGCGATTATCCAGCACCGCCAGCTTCTCGTCGTCCCAGCCCCACTCTTTCACCAGCTGCGACAGGATTTCGCGGCGCCAGCCGGAGCGGTGATGGCTCTCTTCACTGGAGAGTTTTTCACATACTTTGAGGTAGAAGCAGCGACGCACCAGATCAAGACGCGCCAAATCGTCAATGCTGGTGAGATAACGCGTTACGCGTTCCAGCATCATGCAGTAGGGATCAAGACCGAAGCAGACAATTTCGCCGTCGTGCAGGCGCTGCTTGATGTCCATCGCCAGCAGTTGGGTATTGGGATATTCCCAGCTATAGGCTTCCAGCAACAGCGTTTTCAGCACCGCTTTGTACGGTGAATCGATGCTTTTATACAGCTGCCACAGGCTGGCACCGAAATACTCTTCGGCTGACAGGGTGCCGAGGCCACCAAGATCAAGCCATTCGTTCGGTGTCAGCACGCCCTGGGCGTACAGCGACATGACGTAATCGTCGTAATGATGCTCCTCTTCACCGGGCACCATGTTCCACAGGATACGTTTACCGGCCATACGCACAGCGGTACGGTAAAATTCATCCAGCAGCAAAATATGTTGGGTCGAGCCGCAATCTTCTGCACCGAGACTGCCGCTTTCGTTATGACGGAAACGGTTCTCATCGATCAGGAAGAAGCTGACTTCCACCCCCATTGAGACACACCATTTCTGCAACAAGGTACATTTACGTTGCAGGTTGAGGCGCTCTTCATTATCCAACCAGGATTGATGACAAACCCAGATATCAAGATCGGAGACGCTGTTCTGGCCGACAGAGGAGGTGCTGCCCATTGAGTAGATGCCGGTGATCGGCATTTCGCCTTTGGCACCGGTGCTGAGATGCAGCGGCTGTTTACCCGCCAGATCCTGCAACAGTTGCTGTTGGTTTTCATCAGGCGTGTAAAAGCTGATGCCATGTGGAACGTTACCCTCAAGGTAACCCGGCATCAGCGGATGATGATAATGCAGTAATGTTGGCAGCAGACTGTAGACGTGCTGGAAAGCAGGTCCCATCGCAGCCAGCGCGCGATCTACACGCAGCTGGTTGATAGCATCCAGTCTCTGTTTCAGTGTCTCAATGTAGAGGTACAAGACGTTTCGCCTGATTGTCCCAGTGTTAAGCACCCTGTTTCCGAAACCTGCCACTTAATAATAAAGATATCGGGCAAATTATTGCTGGAAACGTGATCAATCTAACACCTGGCAGATTGACCGTAAAGAAAGTTGCGCTACTTAACAGTTTAGCACGTTCCGAACTAACCCCTGCGTTTTCGGACTATGACCTCAGATTATTCCCCGGTGATCGCGGCGAAATCTGACATCAGAGTCTTTTCAATCCGTTGAAACTGACAGCATTCCCCTATCGATGGTAGGATATTCGATGAACGATCAAAACGGTTAACAGCATGTTAGACAAAATTTTCAGAATTGCTACAAGACAAAGTCCCCTCGCACTCTGGCAGGCACAATATGTCCAGCAACGCCTGATGACGGCGCACCCTGGTCTGCGCGTAGAGCTGGTGCCAATGGTCACCAAAGGTGATGTCATCCTTGATACGCCGCTGGCTAAAGTGGGGGGAAAAGGGCTTTTCGTCAAGGAGCTGGAGTTGGCGATGCTGGAAAATCGCGCCGACCTCGCCGTGCATTCGATGAAAGATGTGCCGGTAGATTTCCCTGAAGGACTCGGCCTGGTCACCATCTGCGAGCGCGAAGACCCGCGCGACGCCTTTGTCTCCAATCATTACGATTCTATCGATGCACTGCCACAGGGCGCGGTCGTCGGCACCTCAAGCTTACGCCGTCAGTGCCAGCTCAGCGCACGCCGTCCCGACCTGGTGATTCGCTCGCTGCGCGGCAATGTCGGCACCCGCCTGGGCAAACTGGATGCCGGTGAGTATGACGCCATCATTCTGGCTGCTGCGGGCCTTAAGCGTCTTGGCCTGGAAGAGCGCATCCGCTTCGCGTTACCCGCTGAAATCTCATTACCGGCCGTCGGTCAGGGTGCAGTCGGCATTGAATGCCGCCTTGACGATGCCGAACTGATCGCCCTGCTCCAGGCGCTGAATGACGGCGATACCGCGGTTTGCGTGCGCGCTGAACGCGCCATGAACACCCGTCTGGAAGGCGGCTGTCAGGTACCGATTGGTAGCTTTGCGGTGCTGGAAGGCGATCAGCTGTGGCTGCGTGGTTTGGTGGGTTCACCAGATGGCAGCCAGATGATCACCGGCGAACGTCGTGGCTCGCGTGATCAGGCGGAGCAGATGGGTATTTCGCTGGCGGAAGAGCTACTGGAAAATGGAGCACGCGAGATTCTGCGTGAGGTTTATCAGGGGCAGCCGCCTGCATGACCATTCTCGTGACCCGTCCCGAGCCAGCAGCCAGTGAACTGGTCGCACGTTTGCGAACCCAGGGGAAACTGGCGTGGATCTTACCGCTGATTGAGTTCACACCGGGTCGCGATATTGTTCACTTGCCACAACAACTTGCCGCACTGCAACCCGGTGACCTGGTGTTCTTGTTGTCACAACAGGTGGTGACCTTTGCCCACCCGGCGTTGCAAAGTCAGGGCTTCGCCTGGCCCACGCATCTTGATTACTACGCCATTGGCCGCAGCACCGCGCTGGCGTTGCATACCGTCAGTAATCTGAAAGTAGACTATCCTCATGCGCGGGAAACCAGCGAAGAACTGGTGCGTCTCAACCGTTTACAACAGGTGAACGGCAAACGTGCCTTAATTCTGCGCGGCAGTCCCGGTCGTGAGTTGCTGGCAGATACCCTGACGGAACGCGGTGCCGATGTGCGTTACTGCGAATGCTACCAACGTTGCGAAAAAACCTACGACGGTGCCGTTGAGGGGCGTCGCTGGCGCGATCGCGGAATTACCACGCTGGTGGTGACCAGCGGTGAAATGTTACAACAACTGTTTGCGCTGTTTCCGCCAATCGATCGACGGGAATGGTTATTACACTGTCGGCTGGTGGTCGTCAGTGAACGTTTGGCTACCCTGGCAGCCACACTGGGCTGGCAGGATATTGATGTAGCCGATGGTGCCGATAACGATGCGCTGCTGCGTGCGTTACGCTGAACTTAACATTGGGATGAGCCGCAATGACGGAACAAAAAGCCTCCTCCGCCGTGGTTGACGAAACCACACCAGCGGGCGACAACGCTACTCCTCCAGCTAAAAAATCACCGCGCGACAACAAACGCGATGGCAAGGTGCTGGGTGCGGTGGCGATTGTGATTGCGCTGGCGATTGGCGCGGGCCTTTACCTGAATGGGAAACACCAGGCCGACTTACAGGCTCAGACTAACCAGAATCTGAGTGAGCAACTGAGCGCACTGCAACAGCAACTGGGCAGCGATAAACAACAGCTGACGCAGCAACTGGAAAGCGCCAACAGCGCCTTGCAGGAAGCACGTAACCAACAAGACGCCAGCGCCAAAGAGCTGGAAGCCTTACGGCAAAAAGTCGCCACTATTTCGGGTAACGATACCCGCACCTGGCTGCTGGCGCAGGCCGATTATCTGGTCAAACTGGCGGGGCGTAAGCTGTGGAGCGATCAGGATGTCACCACCGCAGCCGCGTTGCTGAAAAGCGCAGACACCAGCCTCGCGGAAATGAATGATCCGAGCGTAATGAATGTACGTCGCGCCCTGACTCAGGATATCAGCTCGCTTGCAGCCGTCAGCCAGGTCGATTACGACGGCATCATCCTCAAGCTGAACCAACTGTCGAACGGCGTGGATAACCTGCGACTGGCAGATAACGACAACGACGATTCGCCGATGGATGCCGACAGCGGCGAGCTTTCCAGCTCACTGCATGAATGGCGGCAGAATCTGGTGAAAAGCTGGCACAACTTTATGGACGGCTTTATCACCATCCGCCGCCGCGATAACACCGCGCAGCCGCTGCTGGCGCCGAACCAGGATGTCTATCTGCGAGAAAATATCCGTTCGCGTCTGCTGATCGCCGCCCAGGCCGTGCCACGCCATCAGGACGAAATCTACAAACAATCGATTGATGCCGTCTCCACCTGGGTACGTGCCTGGTATGACACCAATGATGCCGCTACCAAAGCCTTCCTTGATCAGTTGGACGAGCTGAGCCAGCAAAGTATCTCGATGGATGTCCCTGATTCGTTGGAAAGCCAGCAACTGCTGGATAAGTTGATGCAAACCCGCGTGCGTAATCTGTTGGCGCAGCCATCGGTTGCGGCTGACCAGCAGGGAGGCTAAGCATGCTAAAAGTATTGGTACTTTTTCTGCTGTTGATCGCCGGTGTGGTGCTCGGCCCAATGTTGGCCGGTCATCAGGGTTATGTGCTGATCCAGACCGACAACTGGAACATTGAAACCAGCGTTACCGGCCTGGCCATCATCCTGATCCTCAGCCTGCTGGTGATTCTGTTCGTTGAGTGGGTACTGCGCCGTCTGTTCCGTACCGGCGCACGTACCCGTGGCTGGTTTACCGGTCGTAAGCGTCGTCGCGCGCAGCGTCATACTCAAACCGCGCTGATGAAGCTGGCAGAAGGCGATTACAAGCAAGTTGAGAAACTGCTGTCGAAAGATGCCGATCACGCCGACCAGCCAGTCGCTAACTATCTGCTGGCGGCAGAAGCAGCGCAGCAGCGTGGCGACGAGCTTCGCGCTAACCAGCATCTGGAACGTGCCGCCGAGCTGTCGCAAAACGACACCATTCCGGTGGAGATTACCCGAGTTCGTCTGCAACTGGCGCGCAATGAAGACCACGCCGCCCGTCATGGCATCGACCGTTTGCTGGAAGTGGCACCACGTCACCCTGAAGTGTTACGTCTGGCTGAGCAGGCCTATATCCGTACGGGTGCCTGGGGCGCGCTGCTGGATATCCTGCCCTCGATGCAAAAAGTGCAGATCAACGATGATACCCAGCGCGCAGCGCTCCAGCAGCAAGCATGGCTGGGCCTGATGAATCAGGCGATGGCCGACCAGGGCAGCGATGGCCTGAAACGCTGGTGGCAAAATCAGAGCCGTAAAACCCGTCAGGAAACTGCGTTGCAGGTGGCAATGGCGGAACATCTGATTGAGTGCGATGACCCGGATACCGCGCAAGCTATCGTGCTGGATGGGCTGAAGCGCCAGTATGACGATCGTCTGGTGCTGCTGATGCCGCGTATCAAAAGCGGCGATCCAGAGTCGCTGGAGAAAGCGCTGCGCAATCAAATTAAACAGCATGGCGCAACACCGCTGCTGCACAGCACGCTGGGCCAGATGCTGATGCGTCACGGCGAGTGGCAGCAGGCAGCAGAAGCCTTCCAGCAGGCACTGGCGCAGCGTCCCGATGCGTTTGATTACGCATGGCTGGCGGATGTCTTCGATCGCATGCACCGGCCGGAAGAAGCGGCGAAGATGCGTCGTGAAGGACTCCTGCTGACGTTGAAGAACAACCCCAGCGCCTGATTTCTCGATTGTTATTTTTGTGCACGCCGGGCTTGCCCGGCTTTTTTTTCGCCAAATTCTATCATCAGGCGAGATAAATCACGCCACTACAGAATGTATGTGATGCATAGCGGCGCGATTTATCGCGTAGATTTTGCAGATAAAAAAACACCTGCCAGAGGCAGGTGTAAGATCAGGTCGGTAAGACAACTGATGGTATCCGACTCAACGTAATGTCCGGGTTTGCAGTAAGGCTTGCGCGATGCTGCCTGGCTGGACAACGGATACCGTAAGGGGCTCTGCATCATTCCCAGGTTTATGCAGCATCAGCAGACATAAGAGGTGGAATGAGCATCTACGAAGATATTATTGCACAAGCCGTGCCAGGTTTGCAGATGACAAATTAAATCTATATTTATCAAATGGTTATTTTAACAGGTATGGTAAAGCCAAACGATGATGTCGGGAAACAGCGACAAACCAGCTTCAGATTGTCTCCGCTGAGCGACAGACAATGCAAGGATATGTAAAATACATATAAATCATTAAGTTGCATGTCTCAGAACAGAGACAATGGCATGAAATCACTTTTCTACGGACGAAAAAAAACCTGCTCTTAGCAGGTTGTTTTTCATATTAAGATGGTCGGCGAGAGAGGATTCGAACCTCCGACCCACTGGTCCCAAACCAGTTGCGCTACCAAGCTGCGCTACTCGCCGATTTTTTTTATCTTAATATTTTGCCTGGTGCGAAGAGAGGGACTTGAACCCTCACGTCCGTTAAGACACTAACACCTGAAGCTAGCGCGTCTACCAATTCCGCCACCTTCGCATGTCCCAGCAAAATCTGGGGTGGCTAATGGGACTCGAACCCACGACAACTGGAATCACAATCCAGGGCTCTACCAACTGAGCTATAGCCACCATAAATCTTTTTACTGCCTAACGCGGTATTTAAAACCACCGAAGCTCTTGCGCACAAACTTAATGGCGCGCCCGACAGGATTCGAACCTGAGACCTCTGCCTCCGGAGGGCAGCGCTCTATCCAGCTGAGCTACGGGCGCGTAGCGCCGTTGCGGATGTGCATACTACGGACCTGATACCAGACTGTCCAGTGCTTTTTTCATAAAAAAACGCGTTTGGTTACGCTTTGTGCATTCCGTCGATAAATACTGCACTTTATGCCTGCCCCAACCAGAAATTGCTGCATTAATCAGCAATATCAGAGATCGCCGCGCCAGTGATAGCCTAAATATTTCAGCAACTTTATTTGGCGTCGCCAGCGCGAAGGCTGACGAATCAAGCGATACAGCCATTCCAGCCCAAGTTTTTGCCAGCTACGGGGCGCGCGCGCCACCCGTCCGGTAAACACATCGTAGGTGCCACCTACCCCCATATACAGCGCGTCGGGCCAATGGGCGCGGCAATCACGCATCAGCAACTCCTGACGCGGCGATCCCAGCGCGACAGTCACAATCTGCGCTTTGCTGGCAGCAATACGCGTAAATAACGCCTCGCGCTCATCCAGGGTAAAATAGCCATCCTGGCTGCCGACAATGTTCACCTGCCACTGACGGCGTAGTTTTTCGCAAGTTTCCTGCAACACGGCGTCACGACCGCCAATCAAAAAGACCGGGATGCCACTGCGGCCAGCACGTTCCATCAATGCCTCCCACAAATCGGCTCCGGCAATTCTGTTTACCCGTATCTGCGGATATTTCTTGCGTAACGAACGCACAATGCTGATGCCATCGGCATATTTAAATTCGGCTTGCTCAATCAACGCACGGACTTGTGCATCGCTTTCCAGCGTCAACATTTTTTCGGCATTGATCGCCACCAGCGTGCCACTGCGCGGCTTCTCGTCAGGCAGAAGAAAGTCGAGAAAGGACGCCCCATCCTGAAAAGCGTAGAGATCGATACCGCGTAGCGAATAACGCGGCTCCTCTTTTTTTATCGTATTCAACGTCAAACGTTTTCCTGTTGTCCCCGGAGGTTAAAAAGGGCTGGGTAACACCGGCTCACCGCGTTGTCGGATCAATCCGGCACGATCCAGCAGCCAGTAAAGCAACTTCGCCACCAATAAGCAGGCGGCAAAAATAACGCAGAAAAACACCACGCGTGAACCGAAGGCATCCAGCCCTTCACGCGCCAGCACGATCATGTTAAACACCGCACCAAAACAAAAACTTTGCAAAATGGCCCCGTTATAACGATTAGTCTCATGACGACCACGCGCGTAAAGCGTATCGAAGCCTTTCATTAACAGGCCCACCGCAACGGCACCCAGCGGAATAAACCACACGCCACCCATCACCAACAGCGACCCAAGTAACGTTGGCGAGATCGCCAGCCCGGAGTGGTTATTGAGCACTTCCCAGGTAAAGTAGTTGGCGCTGTTCAGCACCATCGACGGACGTCCCGGCCACAGCCAGCTGGGAATAAATACGTAAAAATCACGCCACATTGGGGCCAAGCCCTGAAACGAGATTTTGTCGTAATGCTGTAACAACAACGCCAGATTCTCCCACGGAGAGAAGGTATCGCGCGTCAGATAAAGGAAGGTGTAAAACGCCTCATCCCCCATCACATCGAGGTTATAACGTCGCAGCGCCAGCCAGAACATGCCGCCAATCGCCAGCACCCCCGCAGCGGCCAGCATCCACAGCGTGATCCAGCCGCGGGTAATACCGATAAACAGGAACAACGCAAAGGCGATGATGATGTTCGCGCGCGTGCCCCCCACCAACGCATAGGTCAGCAGGCCAAAAGCCACGGAAACCAGCAAAAACAGCAGCCACTGACGCAGTGTCGGGTTGAGGAAGTAACGAATCAACATCGCCGGGATGAAGAAGTAGAAGAAGCGTTTTAGCGCCACACCGGAGACTTCGCTGGAGAAGATCTGGTTATAGGCCGTCAGCCGGAACAGCAGCAGGCCATTATGCAGGAAAAACACCGTTACGGTGCCGATTGCCACCAGCGCCAACAGCAGACAGGTGAGATGGGTTTCCACCCGGTTCATCTGCAACCAGGGTTTGCGCGGCACGCGAGTGGCCGGACGCAAACGGACTTTGTAGCTCACGTAATAGATGGCATAGAAACTGGTGGCAGCCAGTAGCGCCTGCAACAGAAATTCTGCGGGCACCACCGCCATATTGAAGCGGAACACCAGAATGCTGGTCAGTGGAAAGCCAAAATAAAATGTCAGTAAAAACAGAATGGTAAAGAACAGGTGGAAGTTGAAACGCACCCGTTTAAATTCCCGCCAGGTCAGAGTCAGGATAAAACCCAGCGAGAACAAATACACCACCAGCAGACCGCTGAACTGCAAGAGGGTCATAAGTTCTCCGTTTCACTCAGAGTGAGTGCCTCGCGCCACCCTGCCAGATAGCCGGGGGCAAAGAATGCGATGGAGGCAGGATCGCACTGCATCAGCTGGCGCTGTGCCTCTGCGACCCGAGCGCTGTCCAGAGCATCGTCGCTGAACAACACCGGTAATCCCTGCTCACTAAGATCGCGCCAGAACGGGTTTTTGCGGCTGAGAACAAACGGAATGCCAGCCTGAATCAGCAGGCAAAGGGTACCAATCCCCTGCTGGCGTTCAAACATAAAATAACCCAGGTGGCAACGGCTGAGCAGCGCAAGATAGGCGTCAAAATCGATCTTATCGCGCAACAGCGTAACCTGCCCATTGGGGAAAAGTAACGCGGCTTCAGTAGCGACTTCGTTAATATATGTATCATTATTAGCGGGATAGCCAAGCGGTATCACCACCTTTATTTGGTCACCAAACTGTGACTTGATCGCCTGCAAACCCGCGATATGGCGATTGCTGCGATCGCCCGAATTACCCAACAACACGGTAAAATCATGCGGTTCTGTCGCAACAGGCACGGCACATTCCGGCATCCGTGTCGGGAAATAAAGCAAAGATGTCGGCACCCGCGGATGCCGTTGCTGATAATGGTACAGGTCGCCGCGTGTCGCGAACACGCGCGCCATACGTCCTTGGGCGAGACGCCGCAGCAGATAGAACAGCTGATACTTCAGACCGCTGCCCTCTTCATATAAATCTGCGCCCCATACATGCCAGAACGCCTGGTTGCGTCGCAGTTTGCCACTCAACAACGCCAGCCAAAGCCCGGGATTAAATTGCCCGTGGAAAAAGAAGCGCTGCTGCCGGTCTGTCGCACGGTTGATCACCGCCCGTGCCAGCGCCCGCTTGTCGGGAAAGGTTTCAATTTGCAATGCCTGATAAGCCTGTAATGCGTCTGGCGTTGGTGTGACCACCATAAATCGACGAGGCGTCTCCTGCGGCAGTTGCGCGCTGATCACATCATTAAAGAAGCGCAGCACGGTGTGATTATGATGGGGGATATCCGATCCCAGCACATGAGTTAACGTCATTTTCTTCGGCAATAAAGGGTGAAGGCGCCACAGCAGAGCGCAAAGTAGCAAATGTAGGTCGCCATGTAGGCTTGTGCGGCACCGACCGTCCCATGTAGCGGAATCAACCAGTGGGAAAACGCCATCAGTAAGATGAACTGGCTGACTTCCGTCAAAATATAGAAACGCAGCGACGCTTTAGCGATAACCAGGTAACCAAAGACATAGGCACCGACTTTGAACACGTCACCACACAGTTGCCAGACAAACAGATCGCGCATCGCGGCGAACTTTGTGGAGAAAAGCAGCCAGATGGCCACATCACGCAATAACCAGACGCAGAAGCTGGCAGCCGCCACCGCGGGCAAAACAAAGCGCAGCGCGCGCAAAATTTCCCTCGCAATCTGTGGCTTATGCTCCAGCCGGGCCAGGGTTGGCAACAGCCAGACGCTAAAGGTGGCGGTGATAAATTGCAGATACGCATCAGAAATGCTGGTGACACCTTGCCACAACCCGACCTGCGCCCAGCCTTGCTGTTGCGCCAGCAGGTTTCGCATCAACACCCAGGCCACCGGCAGCGTCACCGAGGTGATCAGCGCCATGAGGGTAAACTTCGCCAGATTGCGCACCAGTTCCGGCTCCCAGACCGGTTTTAACCAACGTAGTGGCAACACCTGCTGATGACGTCGCAACATCATCAGCGCTGGGATCACCACCAGCGCAGGCACCAGCGCTAACCCAACCAATGCTCCGGCGTAACCGCCGATCCACCAGCACAGCGCATATGCCACCACGCCAATCAGGCTACCGGCAATCAGCGCCAACGCATTACCGCGTGCATCACGAAAACCTTTCAACAATGCCAGCGTCAGATTCGCCCAAGCGATACCAAGCTGGAGAAATGCCACGATGCGTACCACGCCCTGATAATGATCGTGGCCGAATAACGCCCGGCTAATTGGTGCCGCAGCCAGCAAAAACACCACCGCCAGTAGCGTGGAGAAGCCAAGCACCAGCGCGGATGCCGTTCCGGTGACAGCCCGTAGCGACGCGGGTTGCTGCTGAAATTGCGCCACATAGGTGGTCACGCCGTTAAATATGCCGGCACCGGCCAGCACGCCGAGCACGGTAATCAGCTGACGGAAGTTTCCGGCCTGGCCGACACCTTCCGGGCCGAAACTGACGGCCAGCAATTTGACCACCAGCAACCCGGCAACAATTTTGACCAGCGTGGACGATGCGGTCCACACCGAGGCTTTAGCGAGTGACATCAGGCAAAGAAGCTCAACAGGGAATTGATCACCGTGCGCTGATTGTTGTCCGACAGATTGTAGAACAGTGGCAAACGCAGCAAACGTTCGCTCTCACGGGTGGTGACAACATCATCGCCGTGGAAGCGGCCAAAACGCGCGCCCGCCGGTGATGAATGCAGTGGGATGTAATGAAAAACGGTGAGAATTTCGGCTTCTTTCATCCAGTTGATCAGCGCCTGACGATCGCTGCTGTCACGCAGTTTGATGTAAAACATATGCGCGTTGTGGCGGCAGTCGCCTGGCACCACCGGCAAGGTAAGGCGTCCGGCAGCCGCCAGCGGCTGAAGCGCCGCATAATAGTTATTCCACAGGCGCAGGCGCTGCTGATTGATATGCTCGGCCACTTCGAGCTGCGCCCAGAGATATGCGGCCTGTAAATCCGCCATCAGATAGCTGGAGCCGATGTCGCGCCAGGTGTATTTATCCACCTGGCCGCGAAAGAACTGGCTACGATTGGTGCCTTTTTCCCGGATTATCTCGGCACGTTCGACCATTTTTGCGTCATTGATCAGCGTAGCTCCGCCTTCACCACCTGCGGTGTAGTTTTTGGTTTCATGGAAGCTAAAACAACCAATATGACCGATGGTGCCAAGCGCACGCCCTTTGTAGTTTGACATCACCCCCTGCGCTGCATCTTCAATCACGTAAAGCTGATACTTTGCCGCCAGCGCCATAATGGTGTCCATTTCGCAGGCCACACCGGCGTAATGAACTGGCACGATAGCGCGGGTTTTCTCGGTGATCGCCGCTTCAATCAGGGTTTCGTCGATGTTCAATGTATCGGGACGCACATCCACAAACACGATTGTGGCACCACGCAGCACAAAGGCATTGGCCGTGGATACAAAGGTGTAGCTCGGCATAATCACTTCATCGCCGGGCTGGATATCAATCAGCAACGCAGCCATCTCCAGCGAGGCCGTGCAGGAAGGCGTCAGCAGAACCTTTTT
Source organism: Pantoea phytobeneficialis (assembly GCF_009728735.1). Lineage (NCBI taxonomy): Bacteria > Pseudomonadati > Pseudomonadota > Gammaproteobacteria > Enterobacterales > Erwiniaceae > Pantoea > Pantoea phytobeneficialis. Next base: position 183,755 of record NZ_CP024636.1, on the reverse strand, counting down.
GCTGCCGAAATGCTGCTCCATCCATTGCTGGCAACGCCGGGTAAAGCCGCCATCGCCGCAGAGCTTGCCGCTGGCCATCGCCGATTGCATATATTCAATTTCGCTGCCCACGATCGGGGGCGCATTAAATGGGATCATGTGCGTTCCTGTAGAACCAGTAAGCCGTGCTTTCCAGCCGTGCACCGCTGCGTAAATAGAGACGCATCGCCGTCAGATTGCTGAGTTGGGTAGCAACACGTAGCCGATTAAGCTGGCGCACCCGCCCCCAGTCAGCGGCCGACAGCAGCAAGCGCTGGCCGATACCCTTACCCTGCGCTTCCGGCAACACTGCCAGCAGCCCAATGCGCGCATCACCGTCCTGCTCGCGTATCGAGACAAAACCCTGCAATTCGCCCTGTTCATCGCAGGCAATCAGGCACTGGTTATCAAACGTGCCGCGTACTGCGTTCTCAATCCACTGTGCGTAGAAACGGCTGCTGTCATCCGCCTTAAACCACGGGGTACGAAAGCGGCTCAGACGAAACGCCACTCCGGCGGCGGCACGCAATGCCGGGATCTGCGCTTCACGCGCGATGCGCACGCCAGTTTGCCGCTCGGTACGTTTGATATTGATGGCGAGATCGGCTTCCCCTTCCACCAACTGAAAACCATGCTGGCTGATGGCATCGATCACATCGTTGCGTTCAGCCGCGACCTTGATTTGCCACAAGCCACAGGGCTGCTGCAATGCGTGCGCCAGCGGTGTGTCGCCATCGATTTCGAGGCGCGCGGTATTCAGGCTAAAGAAGCCACTCTCCCACGGCAGTGGGTTAATGCTGACACAGATGGACATCGTCGTTGACCAGAATGTGTTTCATCGCCAAACCCCTTTAGTATCGACAATCCACGCTTGCGTGACCTGCGCGGCATCAATGGCGCGGAACGGCGTGTGATCAACCAGCATCACCAAAATATCAGCCTGTTGGAGTGCCTCGGTGGTCGTTACCAGCGTAGCTTTACCCGCCAGGCGGTTAGGGATCGTGTTGATATGCGGTTCAACTACCCAGGTGGCGCCGCTGTGCCAATCGGCAATCAGTTCTGCCACGGTCATGGCCGGGCTTTCACGCAGGTCATCAATATTGGGTTTAAACGCCAGGCCAAAGCAGGCGATACTCACTTCGCTGGCGCGTTTGCCACTGGCGGTCAGGCATTCGGCTAACGCCTGCTTCACCTGATCCAAAACCCAGAGCGGTTTGGCATCGTTAACTTCTCGCGCGGTGCGGATCAGACGCGCCTGCTGTGGGTTTTGCGCCACGATAAACCAGGGATCGACAGCAATGCAGTGACCGCCCACACCAGGGCCGGGTTGCAGAATGTTGACGCGTGGGTGGCGATTCGCCAGCGCAATCAGTTCCCAGACATTAATTCCCTGTTCAGCGCAGATCAGTGACAGTTCATTGGCAAACGCGATATTAACGTCACGGAAGCTGTTTTCTGTCAGCTTGCACATCTCCGCCGTGCGCGCGTGGGTTTCTACACACTCACCACGCAGGAAGATGCGGTACAACTCGCTGGCACGCGCGGAGCAAGCGGGTGTCATGCCACCGATCACGCGATCGTTTTCAATCAACTCCACCATCACTTTGCCAGGCAACACGCGCTCCGGGCAGTAGGCAATGGCGATATCGGGTGCCTCACCATGCTGCGGAAAACGCAAGTCCGGACGCGCAGCCGCCAGCCAGGCGGCCAGCTGTTCCGTCGTCCCAACCGGGGAAGTGGATTCGAGAATCACTAAATCGCCCGCTTTTAATACCGGAGCGATAGAAGACGCTGCCGCCTGGACATAGCTGAGATCCGGCTGGTGATCACCGATAAAAGGCGTGGGAACCGCAATCAGAAAGGCATCGGCTGCTTCCACCTGGGTCGTGGCGCGCAGAAAACCGCGCTGCACGGCCTCGTGGACCACCTTGTCGAGTTCCGGTTCAACAATGTGAATTTCACCACGATTGATGGTTTCGACTGCGTGGGCATTGATATCAACGCCCACCACTTTAATTTCCCGAGAGGCAAAAACGGCTGCGGTCGGCAGCCCAATGTAACCCAGTCCAATAACGGAAATGGTGTGAAAACTCATGGTTAAACTCTATGATTTTTAAGAACCTGCAAAATGCGCGCGCAGGCCTGGCCGTCGCCATAAGGATTGTGCGCATGGCTCATCGCCTGCCAGACTTCATCGTTGTCCAGCAACAGGCTGACTTCTGCCACAATTTTATCAATATCCGTACCCACCAACCTGACCGTACCAGCAGCAACCGCCTCCGGGCGTTCGGTGGTGTCTCGCATTACCAACACCGGTTTGCCAAGTGACGGCGCCTCTTCCTGAATACCACCAGAATCCGTGAGGATCAGCCATGCGCGGTTCATCAACCAGACAAATGGCAGATACTCCTGCGGCTCGATCAGAACGATATTTTCGATCCCGCTCAGAATACGATTGACCGGCTCGCTGACATTCGGATTGAGGTGCACCGGGTAGACGATCTGCGCCTGCGGGTGCCGACGGGCAATCTGCGCCAGCGCGCTGCAAATGCGTTCAAAACCGTCGCCAAAACTCTCCCGTCGATGCCCGGTGACCAGAATCAGCTTTTTCTCCGGGTCGAGGAACGGATAATGCGCCGTCAGCCGGGCGTTCAGATCGGCGTCGTCCAGTACGCGATCGCGCACCCACAACAAGGCATCAATCACCGTATTGCCGGTGACGAAAATCCGCTGTTCCGGCAGATTTTCGCGCAGCAAATTCTCTCGTGAGTTTTGTGTTGGCGTGAAGTGATAACTTGCCAGGTGCCCGGTCAGGGTACGGTTAGCCTCTTCCGGCCAGGGCGACATCAGATTCCCGGTTCGCAGACCGGCTTCCACATGCCCTACCGGGATTTGGTGATAAAACGCCGCCAGGCTGGCAGCCAGCGTCGTGGTGGTATCGCCATGTACCAGCACCACATCGGGACGGAAATCGGCCAATACGGTTTTCATGCCCTGCAAAATACGGCAGGTGATTTCCGTCAGCCCCTGCTCCGGTCGCATGATATTGAGGTCATAGTCGGGTTGCAGATTGAACAAACGAAGCACCTGATCAAGCATTTCACGATGCTGGGCGGTGACGCACAGGCGCGATTCAAACGCCGAATCCTGGGCCAGCGCTTGCACCAGCGGTGCCATTTTGATTGCCTCAGGACGAGTACCAAATACGGTCAGAACTTTCACGCGGCTTCTCTCAATGACTCGTTGGTGACATCGGGCGCGGACGGCGCACCAATGCAACCCCCGCTCCCACCAGCGCGCCGATGACGCCCCACATGATCATCATAAACAGCCGACGTGGGCTATCACGCTTCACCGGTTCTTCTGGTGTACGCAGATAGCGGTAGGTCTGAAACTGTTTATCCACACGCGGCCCGGCCTGCAATGTACTCAACATTGCTCTGTTTTGATCATAGCTTAAATCGTACGCCGGACCGCTGGCCTGCAAGGTATCGAGCTGCGCCTGCAACATTTGCTGCCCCAGCAGGAAGCGGTCGCTGTCCGGTAGCGTTTCACCCATCACCGGCGCGCGGTTTTCTTTGATACCTTGCTGGCTGGCGATTTTCAGCGCCTGCTCAATACGCTGACGCTGCCGGGCAAATACCGCCTGTGCCACATCTTCCTGACGCTTCACCTGCGCCTGCAACTGTTCGGCTCGCGCCTGCCAGGCACCTTTCAGCTCCGCATTCAAATGGCGCGCGGCCCGTTCGCTGGCGTAAGCAATGTACTGTCGCAGCAGGTTATTGGCATCACTGGCGCTTTCGGCCACCAGCCTGACGCTGTTCAGCGTATTGTGAGCCGGATCGGCAGGTGTGAACTGAATATTGTTGATCTGATCATCAAGTAACGCCGCATCTTTGTGGGCGTTACCGCTTTTGCGGCTTTTATAGTAGTCGGTCTGCAACCAGAAATCCCGTCGAGTGTCCCATGATGCCAGTTGCATGATGAATTCCTGGTAGACATCATCCATGACCGTTGGCCCAGGCGAGCTGAGATTTAGCGTGTTGTTACGCACATCAAGGTTTTTGAGCAGTTGCTGCTGGACGAAGTAATCCCCCAACATGTTGACGGTGGGTCGATCGGTGATCGCCGTGGTGCTCCATGTCTGTTTCATCAGCATAGACACCAGCCATGCCAGCAACGCGAACAGCAACGCCAGACCAACGATCCAGCGTTTACCACGCCATAGCGTACAGCACAGGCCGCGAATATCCAGTTCGTTCTCCACAACTCCAGAGGTCATAACAAGGGATCCTTTTCTGGGTACTGATTTATTTCTTATCATCGCCAACGCTTTGCCAGCGACGTTTGATTCGGCGAACTTTGCGTGCCACACGCCAGGCGTGCTTCAGGCAATAGCCATAGAAGAAAAATGCCAACAAAAACAACAACAGCATCACCCACTCCGGGATGAAGGCCAAATACTCACCGAGGACACCAATACCCGCCAGAATCGCCGCCGCCACGGTAATCAACAGGAACGCCTGTCGTGACGTAAAACCCGCACGCATGATCAGATGATGGATATGCTGGCGATCGGCAGAAAATGGGCTCATCCCTTTGCGCAGACGGCGATACATGATGGCAACCATATCCATCAGGGGAATGGCAATCAGCCACAACGCGGTGACCGGGGTTATCGGATGACTTAATCCCTGGGTGGTTTCCAGCAGGATCCAGATGATGGTGAAACCAATCATGGTACTGCCTGCATCACCCATAAACACTTTATAACGCCGTCCGAGGAAACCAAGGTTAAGCAGGATATAGGGGATGGTGGCGGCAATCATGGCAAAGCACCACATTGACAGGCTGGTTTGCCCGTCAAAGTAAAGAATGATCCCCATCGCACCGAAGGTGACTGACGACAGCCCGCCCAGCAGGCCATCAATCCCATCCACCATATTGAAGGCGTTAATTGCCGCCCAAACGGCAAACAGCGTCAGTACATAGCCAAACGGCCCGACAATCAGTTCGACCGGACCGATAATAAAACCGAGGCTAAGCAGATAGAGTTTGGCTCCGGCCATCATCACTACCGCGACCGTAGCCTGCACCGTAGCACGGATTTTCACGCTGATATCGAAGCGATCGTCCAGCGCGCCAACCAACACCAACACCCCGGCGCAGCCGAGGTACAACAAAGAATGTGGGAGATAGTAATTCGAAATGAGAAACGCGAAGCAGATCCCCGCATAGACGGAAATCCCGCCGACGAGCGGAATCGCTCCATGATGGCGTTTTCTGGAGTTTGGCGTGTCAACCAGTCCGATTTTTTTAGCCACTTTGCGAGCAAAAAACAGGAACGCTAAGGAAAACAGAAAAACTAAACCAAGCTCAGTACTCATAGTGAGTAAATTCACATTAACGCTCTCAGCTAAAATCGTGGACAACAATAGGCGAACTTTTTGCCTTTGCCGTTCATCCTTAGTCCTAATTCTGCTCCAGAGGTGCGCGTTTGGTTAAAAAACCAGCACTTCCGCCACAGTCATTATCAATACTCCCGGCTCGCATAATCCTAATGCCCGAAAATAAAAAACGCCACGTTAAGACGTGGCGTTGGCGATAAATCCTGGCAATTTGTGCGAAAAGTCTGTCTGAGAGACTTTTCGCCACTGACACGTCAGGAACGCTTCATCATATCGAAGAATTCGTCGTTGGTTTTGGTCATTGCCAGTTTGTTGATGAGGAACTCCATCGCGTCGATTTCACCCATCGGATGGATGATTTTGCGCAGGATCCACATCTTCTGCAACTCTTCAGAGGTGGTAAGCAGTTCCTCTTTACGGGTACCGGAACGGTTGTAGTCGATCGCCGGGAACACACGTTTTTCCGCAATTTTACGGGAAAGGTGCAATTCCATGTTGCCGGTACCTTTAAATTCTTCGTAAATCACTTCGTCCATCTTCGAACCGGTATCAACCAACGCAGTAGCGATGATGGTCAGGCTGCCGCCCTCTTCCACGTTACGCGCCGCACCGAAGAAACGCTTCGGACGATGCAGGGCGTTGGCGTCCACACCACCGGTCAGTACTTTACCTGAGGCCGGAACCACGGTGTTGTAGGCGCGAGCCAGACGGGTGATGGAGTCGAGCAGAATGATGACGTCTTTTTTATGCTCAACCAGGCGCTTGGCTTTCTCGATCACCATTTCCGCAACCTGCACATGGCGGGAAGCCGGTTCGTCGAAGGTTGATGCGATAACTTCGCCTTTAACCAGACGCTGCATCTCGGTCACTTCTTCCGGACGTTCGTCAATCAGCAGCACCATCAGCACACAATCCGGGTGATTGTAGGCGATGCTCTGGGCGATGTTCTGCAACAGCATGGTTTTACCGGCTTTCGGCGGTGCCACGATCAAGCCACGCTGACCACGACCAATCGGTGAAGCCAGATCCAGAACACGCGCTGTCAGGTCTTCAGTAGAACCATTACCACGCTCCATACGCAAACGGCTGTTAGCGTGCAGCGGCGTAAGGTTTTCGAACAGAATCTTACTACGCGCGTTTTCCGGCTTATCGTAGTTAACTTCATTCACCTTCAACAGGGCAAAGTAACGCTCACCTTCTTTCGGCGGGCGAATTTTACCGGAGATGGTGTCACCTGTGCGGAGGTTGAAGCGGCGAATTTGGCTGGGAGAAACGTAGATGTCGTCGGGACCGGCGAGGTAGGAGCTGTCTGCGGAACGGAGGAAACCAAATCCATCCTGCAATATCTCCAGCACACCATCACCGAAGATGTCTTCGCCACTCTTCGCGTGCTGCTTCAGAATGGCGAAAATAATATCCTGCTTGCGCATACGCGCCAGGTTTTCCAGCCCCATATTTTCGCCGAGAGTAATCAGCTCAGAAACCGGCGTATTCTTTAATTCGGTAAGATTCATAGTGATGGGTTCTTAAACTCGGGGTAATTCTCGAAATGTTTGTCGTGAATGGTATGGCGAATATTCCATGCCTGTTTAATGGCTCTTTTTCGACTCTGCTCGACGGATATCGTCAGGGATGGCGATAGAAAGCGAGGAGACGGTCGATAATGTTGCCAGGGGTACTAGCCGTCAGATTGCCAAACCACGAAAACGTTCAATGCGAATAGGGTCTGACAAGGGAAATCTTTTAGATGCAAACTACAAGGTAAGTGCGTAATGCAGTATTGACAACTTATCACGCTAAAAGGGAGACGTCCAGCAGTGGAGAAAAAATTCGCCACTGCGGACGAAACACCGCGCCGGGCTTAGCCCAGGTTAGCGTTCAGGAACTCTTTAAGCTGGCCTTTTGACAGCGCGCCAACTTTCGTTGCCGCCACCTCGCCGTTTTTGAACAGCAGCAGGGTTGGGATACCACGAATGCCGTACTTCGGCGCGGTGCCCGGGTTGTCGTCAATGTTCAGCTTGGCGATGGTGAGCTTACCGTCGTACTCTTCTGCGACTTCATCAAGAATCGGTGCGATCATTTTGCAAGGACCACACCATTCAGCCCAGAAATCTACCAGTGTCACACCGTCTGCTTTCAGCACATCGGTGTCGAAACTGTCATCGGTCAGGTGAACGATTTTATCGCTGCTCATGTTTTACTCCAAAGATTATGCCTGGCGAATTGGCGTAATATTTACCAACGTAGGTTGACTTTATTTCATCGGATACGCTTTCGTAAAGCGATAGTAAGCTGATATTCTACCACACTATGAGCAAAACACACTTAACAGAACAGAAGTTTTCCGACTTCGCCCTGCACCCAAAGGTAGTGGAAGCCCTTGAAAAGAAAGGCTTTCATAACTGCACGCCGATTCAGGCGCTCGCGTTGCCTCTTACGCTTTCAGGGCGTGACGTCGCGGGTCAGGCGCAAACCGGTACCGGCAAAACGATGGCGTTCCTGACGTCAACGTTTCATCATCTTCTTACGCATCCTGAGGCTGAAGGCCGTCAGGTGAATCAGCCGCGCGCCTTGATCATGGCACCTACGCGCGAGCTGGCGGTACAGATCCATGCCGATGCAGAACCGCTGGCACAGGCCACCGGCCTGAAGCTGGGTCTGGCCTATGGCGGCGACGGTTACGATAAACAGCTGAAAGTGCTGGAACAAGGCGTGGATATTCTGGTGGGTACCACCGGTCGCCTGATCGATTACGCTAAACAGAACCATATCAACCTGGGTGCGATTCAGGTGGTGGTGCTGGACGAAGCTGACCGCATGTTCGATCTCGGCTTTATCAAAGACATCCGCTGGGTGTTCCGCCGTGTTCCTCCTGCGACGCAACGTCTGAGCATGTTGTTCTCCGCCACCCTTTCCTGGCGTGTGCGTGAACTGGCGTTCGAACATATGAACAACGCCGAATATGTGGAAGTGGAACCGGAGCAAAAAACCGGCCATCGCATCAAAGAAGAACTCTTCTATCCTTCAAACGAAGAGAAGATGCGTCTGCTGCAAACCCTGCTGGAAGAAGAGTGGCCAGACCGTGCCATCGTCTTCGCTAACACCAAGCACCGTTGTGAAGACATCTGGGGCCATCTCGCCGCCGATGGTCATCGCGTTGGCTTGTTGACCGGTGACGTGGCGCAGAAAAAACGTCTGCGTATTCTCGACGATTTCACCAAAGGTGATGTTGATATTCTGGTAGCAACCGATGTCGCTGCTCGTGGTCTGCACATCCCTGCGGTAACCCATGTATTTAACTACGACCTGCCCGACGATCGTGAAGATTACGTGCACCGTATTGGCCGTACCGGCCGCGCGGGTGCCAGCGGTCACTCCATCAGCCTCGCCTGTGAAGAGTACGCGCTGAATCTGCCAGCCATTGAAGAGTATATCGGCCACGGTATCCCGGTGAGCAAATACAATAGCGAAGCGCTGTTGAACGACCTGCCACCACCGAAACGTTTGACCCGTAACCGCTCAGGCAATGGCCCGCGTCGTGGTGGCAATAACACCAACCGTCGCAGTGGCGCACCGCGTAACAACAACCGTAAACGTTCGGGTTAAGCACACCATGCTAAGCGCATCGTCCCTTTATGCTGCGATTGATCTGGGTTCCAACAGTTTTCATATGTTGGTGGTGCGCGAAGTCTCTGGCAGCATTCAGACGGTCGCGCGCATAAAACGCAAGGTGCGCCTGGCTGCGGGTCTCGACAAAGAGAGCCAGCTCTCGGCAGAAGCAATGCAACGTGGCTGGCAGTGCCTGAAACTTTTCTCCGAACAACTCCAGGACATTCCTCCTGAACAGATTCGCGTGGTTGCGACGGCCACGCTGCGCCTTGCTGCCAACGCGCAGGGCTTCCTCACTACCGCAGAAAAGATCCTTGGCTGCCCGGTTAACGTCATCAGTGGCGAAGAGGAAGCACGCCTGATTTATCAGGGTGTGGCGCATACCACCGGTGGCTCCGATCAGCGTCTGGTCGTCGATATCGGTGGCGGCAGTACCGAGCTGGTGACCGGTGAGGGTTCTCATGCGACAACGCTGTTTAGTCTGTCGATGGGCTGCGTCACCTGGCTGGAGCGTTACTTCAGCGATCGTCATCTGGCAAAGGAGAACTTTGCTCAGGCCGAACAGGCAGCGCGTGAGATGATCCGCCCGGTAGCGACGGCACTGCGCGAAAAAGGCTGGCAGATTTGTGTGGGTGCCTCAGGCACCGTGCAGGCGCTACAGGAAATTATGGTGGCGCAGGGGATGGATGAACGCATTACCCTGAGCAAACTGCAACAGTTGAAACAGCGTGCCATTCAATGTGGCAAGCTCGAGGAACTGGAGATTGAAGGGCTGACCCTGGAGCGCGCGCTGGTGTTCCCCAGCGGCTTGTCTATCCTGATCGCCATCTTTCAGGAACTGAATATCGAAAGTATGACGCTGGCCGGTGGCGCACTGCGCGAAGGGCTGGTGTATGGCATGCTGCATCAACCCATTGATCGCGATATTCGCAGCCGTACTCTGCAAAACGTCCAGCGCCGTTTTACCATTGATGTGGATCAGGCCGAACGCGTGCGCCAGTTGGCTGAAAGCTTTTTCCGTCAGGTAAGCGCCGCATGGAAGCTGGATCATCGATGTCGCGATCTGCTGCTGAGCGCCTGTTCGATTCACGAAATTGGCCTGAGTGTTGATTTCCGCCAGGCTTCCCAGCACGCTGCTTACCTGATTCGCCATCTCGATCTTCCCGGCTTTACCCCCGCCCAGAAAAAATTGCTGGCCTGCCTGTTACAGAACCAGAGCGGCAGCATCGATCTGGCGCTACTGACACAGCAGAATGCGGTGCCACCGCGTCTGGCTGAGCGTCTGTGCCGTTTATTGCGTCTGGCGATTATCTTCTCCAGCCGTCGTCGCGATGACACCTTACCAGCGGTACGTTTGCAGGCGGATGATGATGCGCTGCATCTGACGTTGCCTCCGGGCTGGTTGCAGGCGCATCCGTTAAGGGCGGAGCTGCTGGAGCAGGAAAGCCATTTCCAGTCTTATGTGCACTGGTTATTAACCCTGTCCTGATGTACCCCGTAGCGGCGCGATTTATCGCGCTCTTTTAAAACCTGCGCGATAAATCGCGCCGCTACGCGCCTTTTTTTGCATTCTCCAGCATCGCACGTAAACCGGCGACGCGAGTCTGCCTCGTTTTCATTTGCTCCTCAGCGCTCACCACTTTCTTCTCGCGCTCCCATTCCATATCATCCTGCGGCAGTTCCAGTAAAAAGCGGCTCGGCTCCGGTCGCACCAACTCGCCATACTGACGGCGCTCCCGACATAACGTAAAGGTTAGCTCCTTCTGCGCACGGGTAATCCCGACGTACGCCAGACGGCGCTCCTCCTCGATGTTGTTTTCATCAATGCTGCTCTGGTGCGGCAGAAGCCCCTCTTCCATTCCCACCAGATAAACATACGGAAACTCCAACCCTTTTGAAGCATGCAACGTCATCAACTGAACCTGATCGACATCTTCGTCGCTCTCACCACGCTCCATCATATCGCGCAGCGTGAAACGGGTGACCACCTGCGCCAGCGTCATCGGCTCATCCAGCTCACTGCCTTCCAGCATTTCCGTCATCCACTGGAACAACATATTGACGTTTTTCATGCGCATTTCAGCGGCTTTCGGGCTGGGGGAGGTTTCGAACAGCCAGCTTTCGTAATCAATACCGCGAATCAGATCGCGTACCGCATTGATTGGCTCACGCTCAGCCAGTTGAATGATCTCATTCAGCCAGGCGGTAAAACGTTGCAGATGCTCCAGTCCACGCCCGGTCAGGGTCTGTCCCAACCCCATATCGAAACTGGCGTTGAACAAACTCTTGTTGCGCAGCGTGGCCCATTCACCCAATTTTTGCAGCGTGGCAGGGCCAATCTCACGCCGCGGCGTATTCACAATACGCAGAAACGCGCTGTCATCTTCCGGGTTAGTGAGCACCCGCAGGTAGGCCAGCAAATCTTTAATCTCCGGGCGGGAGAAAAATGAAGTCCCCCCCGAGATACGATATGGAATACGGTTCTGCATCAGCAGCTTCTCAAACACGCGCGACTGATGGTTGCCGCGATAGAGAATGGCGTAGTCCTTGTACTGCGTCTTGTTGATAAAGTGATGCGCAATCAATTCGCCGGCCACGCGTTCCGCCTCGTGGTCCTCATTGTTTGCCATCAGCACCTTCAGCTCGCTACCGATCCCCAGCTCAGAAAACAGTCGCTTTTCAAATACATGCGGATTGTTGGCAATCAGGATGTTGGCAGCCTTCAGGATGCGCTGAGACGACCGATAGTTCTGTTCCAGCTTGACCACTTCCAGTGCCGGAAAATCCTCTTTCAGCAGCACCAGGTTTTGTGGCCGTGCGCCGCGCCAGGAATAAATCGACTGGTCATCATCGCCCACTACGGTAAAACGTGCCCGTGCGCCGACCAGCAGTTTCACCAGCTCGTACTGGCTGGTATTGGTGTCCTGATATTCATCCACCAACAGGTAGCGGATGCGCTGCTGCCAGCGTTCCCGGACTTCCTGATTGCGTTTCAGCAGCAGCGTCGGCAACAGAATCAAATCGTCAAAATCCAGCACATTGCAGGCTTTCAGGTGTTGATCGTACAACTGGTAGCAATGGGCAAAAATCTGGTCACGCTGAGATTTCGCCATCCCTGCCGCACCCTGGGGATCAACCAAATCGTTCTTCCAGTTGGAAATGGTCGAAATCAGCTGCTGCAACTGGGTCTTATCTTCTTCCAGCCACTGTTTGGTCAAATCCTTCAGCAACGCCAGCTGATCCTGATCGTCAAACAGGGAAAAGCTCGATTTCATCCCCAACGCGGCATATTCGCGTTTGATAATTTCCAGCCCCAGGGTATGGAAGGTCGAGATCATCAGACCGCGCGCCTCTTTACGCCCCAGCGTCTGCGCTACACGCTCTTTCATCTCGCGCGAAGCTTTATTGGTGAAGGTCACGGCGGCGATATGACGCGCCTGATAGCCGCAGTCGCGGATCAGATGCGCAATTTTATTGGTGATCACACGGGTTTTACCCGAGCCAGCACCGGCAAGCACCAGACAGGGACCGGTGACAAATTCGACAGCACGTTGTTGGCCGGGGTTTAAACGCATAACGGAAATTCACTCAGTTAACATATTGCACATCTCCTTCTCCCGCTGGCGGGAGAAGGTCGGGATGAGGGCATCACACAGCACCTTAACAGCGCGATAAATCGCGCCGCTACCATTCGGTGCAGGCTATAATGCGCGACGATTATACACAACAGGACCGAATCATGGCGAAAACCGCGGCAGCTTTACACATCCTGGTGAAGGATGAAGCAAAAGCAAAAGCGTTACTGGCCCAGCTGGAAAAAGGTGCGAACTTCCAACAGCTGGCAAAGAAACACTCCACCTGCCCCTCCGGACGTAACGGCGGCGATTTAGGTGAGTTCCGAAAAGGTCAGATGGTCCCGGCCTTTGATAAAGCGGTCTTCAGCTGCCCATTGCTGCAACCCTATGGACCGGTGAAAACCGCCTTTGGCTACCACATCATTAAGGTGCTGTGGCGTAACTGATCATTTCTTCTGCTTCATCTGCTGCAACACGTTGCTGCATTGATTGCTGTCGGTATCGCTGGGTGAAACCAACGCCAGCAACGCGGCGGCCGGTGCCACCACCGCGCCTAATGCCAACGCTGCGGCACCGCGAGCAATCAACGGCCCAGCTTTCACCCCGGCATCCGGTTTTTTGAAGGTGCCGCGCACATACAACGGCGAGCGCAGCGTAATGATGCGGATACCTTTACTCTCGGGATCGATGGTCAAATCGAGGCGCTCATTAGCAAAGTTGGCGCTGCCTGACACATTAATCACCGCGTTCTCGGTATCGAAGACAAACAGTTTGGGCGTCGCCAGCCCATTGCGAATGTTGAGATCGGTGGCCGCACAGTTGATACGCACCTCGTCATCGCCAAACAGTTTACCCACCACATAGTTACCGACATTCAGTCCGGCAATCTCCATCAGGCTGCGACTGATCAACCCATCGTTCATCAACAGCTTCAACTCACCATCACTGGTGCCCAGCAAATCAGCCACCGAATTACCGGTGCCGCTTAACGTGGCGTCACCGTTCAACTGACCAAGGCTTTTCTGCATCGCTTGCACATTGGGAAATAACTGCCGCAGCTGAAGTTTACGCACATGCACATCCGCCCGGCCACGCATGGGGCTGCGGTTCCCTTCCAGATGGATGGTGGAGTTAAGCGCACCACCCGCCATACCAAAGCGCAGCGGATCAAGGCGCAAATCACCGTTATTAAGCTGCAAATGGGTATAAAGATCGCTTAACGGCAGCGAATTGCTATGTTCGATGCGCTTACCGCTCAACTTCACATCAGCATCCATCACGTCCCAATTTTTGGTATCGAACTTGTCGTGCGGTAAAACACGATCGGCAGGCTGCGTCGAGGCTTCGCCACGCTGTGCTTTCGCCTGCTGCGTTTTCTCACTGCCCTTACCAGAATTGACCCCAATCAACGGCCCCAAATCGGCCATACGCAGTTGGTTCGACGAGAGATCGCCGGTCAGGCTCGGGCGGGGTTTGCCCTGACGGTACACCAGCGAACCATGAATATCGCTGTCACCGATATGACCATTGAATTTTTCGTAGCGGAACACTGGGCCTTTGTCGTCATTAAAACGCGCAATCAGGTGACCATCGGTTTCATAGGGCGGCGTATCGGGTAACAGCACGCCAGCCAAACCGTACAGATTCGCCAGCGTATCGCCGGAGAAACGCAGCCGTACATCCAACCCACCCAGATTCAGGGGGTCCTGCAATGTCCCTTCGACGCGTACCCGCGTGGTGCCATTGCGTACATCAACCTGTAACGGGAACGGCGTGGTTTGGCTGCGCAGTGACAACATGCCGCCAATTTTGCCCTCGCCCTCTAAGCGCTGATTGTTATAGGTGCCGCTCGCCTGCCAGCCAAAGACAAAGTCACCGGCACCCTGCTGTTTATCATCACCTCCCGCCACCTGCGCATAGGGCACCGGCTTGCCGAGGGGATTGAGGGTGACGCTGACATCCGCTTTGTTAATGGCGTCGCGATAACGTACCTGCCCTTGATCGAACAGGATATTATCGAGACGGAACGTCCAGGCCGAAGGGGCCGCATTGGCCTCGCCGTTGTTATTGCTGGCAAGGTTGAAGGTCCAGTTGTTTTGTTTATCCGCAGTCTGCACCAGGCGTGCATCGGGTTGCTGGAGTTTGATCCACGGCAGATAAACCTGTTTATGCAGCAACGCCAGCGGCGCTAACGTCGCCTCGACGCGCTGTAAATGCACCATGGTGACATCAGGGATAGCGGGCGGATTACCCAGCATAATATCGTCGGCATGCACCTGCGGCCAGGGCACCCAGCTACGCCAGCCGGGTTCTTCACGATTGCGTACCCAGGCTACACCGAGATCGCCGCGAATGGCGAAAGGTCGATTCAATTCTGCCGAGACTTTCTGGTTGATGGTTGGTTTCAGGCGATTCCAGTCAAAGGTCGCAATCACGACCACCATCACCACAACCAGCAACAAAAAAATCCCGATGACCCAACTCAGGACTTTTCCTGTTCGTGACATGCTGCTTCCTCCTTGTCCTTCCACGTCTCATTTAAAGATAGTCGAGACGTTGAGGAACGTTATCAGGGAAGCGCCAGCGCCATGTTTTCCAGTTCGCTAAACGGAACCGGGCGGGAGAAGAAATAACCTTGTGCGGCCATTGCGGGCGAGCTACGCACCTGCTGCCACTCTTCCTCGGTTTCCACGCCTTCGACAATCACCCCGTTGCAATAACGGTTGATTAAGGCCAACAGCATAGAAAACAGGCTGCGACCTTCGTCGGTAGAACGCAGCAGCATAAATAGCTCGCGTGACAACTTAATGTAGTCATAACGCAGCTCGGTCAGGGCGGAGAAATTCGCCATACCGGAACCAAAATCATCCAGCCACAGCGGGCCAAGCTCCGGCATCTGCGCAATCATCTCTTCCTGCGGCAACACATGATGTTCTGTCAGTTCAAAGCGTACCCACGGCAGTTGGGTTATCAGGCTGCGGATTTGCGGATGTTGTTGGATTGCCAGCAGCGTAGGGCCATCGATATTGACCGAAGCCACCAGTTGGCGCTGATTAAAAAGAGCCGACCACTGCATCAGCAGCTCCAACTGTTCCTGCACCACATCGAGACGCTGAGAAATCTCCAGCGCATCAAAATAGATTTCCGGCGAAAGCCTTTTTTCTGGTGCGGATGGATGTGTCACCGCAGTCAGTAATTCAATAGCCAGTAAGTGGCCCGAGACCTGGTAGATCGGCTGGAAAGTATAGAATCGTTGGCACTGCTGCCAGAAGAGACGCGTTTCCTGTTGTTGCTCCAGTTCAATTGAAGAAGGCAGTCGATGACTAAAATTCTTCATCACCATGGTTTTTTCCTGGTAGGTGGTGAGTGCCTGCAAATAGCATCATCATCCTGAGCAGCCACACGAGCTCTTGAGTGTAACAGTGCGTCTCACGCTTAATCGGTAAAACAAGCAACAATTTCGCGGCTAAATTACCCTTAAACCCCCTGTTTCACACCTTAAGTGGAATTAAAACGCCGTTTTGAAAAACATTGACGGCTGCCATACCAGACGCGAGACTAGGGGAAGAATTCACTACAGGCCGAAGACCATGACGCAGAAGAAAATCGCCATCCTTGGCGAATGCATGATTGAGCTGTCCGAAAAAGGTGAGAACATCAAACGCGGTTTTGGCGGCGATACGCTGAATACCGCGGTATATCTGGCGCGTCAGTCTGACATTGAGCAGCTGCGCGTTGATTACGTAACCGCCCTCGGCACCGACAGCTTCAGTGACCAGATGATTGCCGCCTGGCAGCAGGAGAAGGTTCAAACGGGATTGATCCAGCGACTCGACAACAAAATGCCGGGTCTGTACTTCATCGAAACCGACGAGCACGGCGAGCGGGCCTTCTGGTACTGGCGTAGCGATGCCGCTGCGCGCTACTGGCTCGACAGCCCGCAATCTGAGGCCATTTGCCAACAACTGGCCCATTACGATTATCTCTATCTCAGCGGCATCAGCCTGGCGATTTTGCCTGCCGCCAGCCGCGAGAAGCTGATGAACCTGCTCAGCGCGTGCCGCCAGAACGGCGGCAAAGTGATTTTTGATAATAACTATCGCCCGCGCTTGTGGGCCGATAAAGCCAGTGCGCAGCAGGCGTATGCTGCGATGTTGCAGCATACCGATATCGCCTTTCTGACGCTGGATGATGAACATCTGTTATGGGGTGAACAGCCACTGGAAGCGGTGATTGCCCGCACCCGCAACGCAGGCGTGCAGGAGATTGTGATCAAACGTGGCGCTGAATCCTGTTTGGTGGCCGTTGGTGATGCGCCGCTTTACGACGTGCCCGCCATCAAACTGGCAAAAGAGAAAGTGATCGACACCACTGCCGCTGGCGATTCCTTTAGCGCAGGCTATCTGGCGCTGCGTTTACAGGGTGCGGCACCGGATGCCGCCGCCGCCCGCGGTCATCTCACCGCCAGCACCGTGATTCAACATCGCGGCGCGATCATCCCTCTGGACGCAATGCCACAGTAATGCCTCTACGCCCTGCACGTCAGGGCGTCTCAAACATCACGCTGGCTAACAAACAATTGCCAGAAATTTACCTTAAATCAGCACTTCCTCCCGGCAGTTTCCCCTGACGCCTGCTGAGATCCATTTTCCTGCCAATCCATGCCTGACTACTTTAGCCAGGCTTAAGATATGATTTTAAATTCAATACGTTATGGCAACAAAAAGGTGCGCCAGGCATAGTCCGATTCTGTCTGAATTACGGCTTTTCGGCTGGACGATCGCCATAAAAAAGACCATGTTTTAATCAATAACAGCAGGATGCTGTTGATCCGGCCGCGACCACAAAAACGACAACATGATTCGCTCAGGACCGATTTATGCACACAGAAATTATTAATATCTGGCCGCACGGTGATGCACCGGGTGCCAGCGACTCACGCGCACAGCCGCAGATTGTCGATCTCGCCAAAGAATATGAACCCTATGATCGTGCTGCCACCGGAGTACGCTGCCCGGAGATGGCTATCTGGCACCCCGAAAACTCCAACGGTATTACGCTATTGGTGGCTCCGGGCGGCGGTTATCAACGGGTGTTGATCGATCGCGAGGGCAGCGCACTGGCGACGTTCTTTACCTCAATGGGTTACACACTGGCGGTCATGACCTACCGTTTACCTTACGACGGTCATCACGAAGGCCCGGATGCGCCGCTAGCCGATGCGCAGCGTGCCGTGCGGGTACTGCGCGATCGGGCGCAGCGTGCGATGAACGGCAAATATATCGTGATGATGGGTTTCTCCGCCGGTGGCCATGTTGCCGCCAGCCTCGGCACGCGGTTTTCTGAGAAAATCTACCCGGTGCAGGATCAGGCTGACAGCCTCTCGCCCCGACCTGACGCGATGGTGCTGATTTATCCGGTGATCAGCATGCGTGACGGGCTGGCCCATGAAAGTACCCGCACCCGGCTATTGGGTGCCTGGCCGGATCAAAAAACCATAGATGCCTATTCGCTGGAAACACGGGTGCATAGCCAGACGCCGCCGACGCTGCTGATCCACGCGGCTGACGATGAAACGGTATCAATCAATAACAGCATGGTGTTCTTCAGCGCGCTGCGCGAACACAGCGTACCGGCAGAAATCCACTTTTATCAGAAAGGCGGCCACGGATTTGGCATCCGTGGCGTGGCGGATTTGCCCTTAGCCAGTTGGCCGATGCTGGTGACCGAGTGGCTGCGGGCAAAAACCTGAGGCTTATGACGATGGCGGGGCCAGCTCACTGCTGCTGGCATTGCCGTCGTTTTTGACATCATCCGGACTGGCTGGGGTGGTCGGTGTCTCTGGTGGTGTCATCACCTTATCCCAGCTTTCCTGCAACATTTTCACATTGGTTTCCGCTTCACCTTCCGGCTGGATCAACACCATCGTCAGTTCCTGGGTCAATTGCTGACGCAGTTCCTGATTAAGCTGATCACGCGTTAACCCGCCAAGAAATGACTGGCGCAGTTTTTGATATTGCTCCGGAGCGATATCTACCACCGCATTTTGCTGTGAGCGCAGACGCTGCCCCATCAAAATATCGGTGTCGGTACGTGCGTAGGTGGCGAACAACTTGTTCAGCTCCAGCAGCTTTTGCGCCATCAGCGCGTCAAACTCATCCTGCGGCAACCCTTTATCACGCACCGCCGCCAGCTCTTTTGCTACCAGATTCATATTCTGGGGCAGTGAAGCGTTAGGGCTGTCCATATTGATGGCGCACTGGGCGCGTTGATACAGCACACGACAGTCGAAGCCCACCTGAACGCTCTGCGCTTTGCTGTCGGCCAGGGCACGCTGTACATGCCAGAACAAGGCTTCACGCGCCAGATCGCTCTGCCAGTAACGCTCCAGGTTCTGCGAATCGCGAATCGGTTGCCACGGGCTGTCCCACACCAACGACAGACGATCCTGATTTATCGCCCCATTGACCAGGTTCACCGGTTGATGCGGCAACGGCGACAGCGTCGGCATTGCCGCCGGCGATGCCCGTTTACCTTGTAGCGGCGCAAAAGCTTTGTTGATCTGCTCCGCCAGACTGCGGCTGTCAACATTGCCGACCACATATAAGGTCATGGCGTCTGGCGTGTACCACTGCTGATAAAAATTCTTCAGCTGTGCGATATCGACTGGCGCGCGAGGTTGTTCGCCAGGATCGTGCGCCAGCAGCGTTGAGCCTTTCAGGCGATAGCGCCACCAGACATCCTGGGTGTTGGGCGGCCAGGTGGCGATTGGATCGGACGCGCTCAGCGCGGTCGTCACCACCTGTTCATTCAGTGCCATCTTGCCTGCGGTCGCCGACAGCCAGTTCAGTGCTTCTTTCAGCAGCTCCGGACGGTTATTCGGCAGGCTCAGATTGTATTGGGTGAAATCATATGACGATATGGCAGGCGGCAGCGGACGATGCGGATCCATCGCCTGTTGCCATAAAGCGCGTTGCTGATTGGTATCGAGCGCGGTGTTATGCACCAACGCCAGACGCGGTAACAAATGGCTGAAGCCGGTTTGTTGTGCACTCTCCACCAGCGAACCGGTGTTAACGATCAGGCGCAGCTCTATGCGGTCACTGGGACGCTGCGGCGTTGTCAGCAATTGCCAGCTAAAACCATTGTCCAGTTTGCCTTCCTGCCAGGCGGGATCAGGCTGGAGTGTTTCGGCATGCACGCCAAAACCGGATGCTGCCAACAGCAATCCGCCAACCAAAAGCCGAATTCTGGTGCCCTGCATGTGAACCCCTATCAAACAGATCAACACTCGTTATCACGGCGCGTGCGGTCGCTCAGAGGCTGACCGATGCGGCAGTTTGCCGCCACGTTTATTCTTCAACTGACTCTTTGACCACAAGATGGCCGGGATGTCGCGCAACGAGGTGAAAAACCGGGAAAAAAATCAATGGGGTTTATTATGCAAATGCCCGCTGTGAGGGCAAGTCACAGCGGGCATTTCCCGGAAAATTAACGCAATTGTCGCTTTACAGCGAAGATTCCGGTGCGTTTTTCACCTTTTTCGCTGAAGAAAGCGTCTCATTCAACTGGCGCTCGTCCAACTGACCGACCCACTTCGCCACCACCACGGTCGCCACACCATTACCGACCAGGTTAGTCAGGGCGCGCGCTTCGGACATAAAGCGGTCAATCCCCAGAATCAGCGCCAGTCCGGCCACCGGCAGATGTCCCACCGCCGACAAGGTTGCCGCCAGCACGATAAAGCCACTGCCGGTCACACCCGCCGCACCTTTCGACGACAGCAGCAGCACCACCAACAACGTGATCTGATGGATGACGTCCATATGCGCATTGGTTGCCTGCGCAATAAATACGGCGGCCATCGTCAGGTAAATGGAGGTACCGTCAAGGTTGAACGAGTAACCGGTCGGGATCACCAGACCTACTACCGATTTCTTACAGCCAAGCCGTTCCATCTTGTCCAGCATACGCGGCAACGCAGACTCCGAAGAGGACGTGCCCAGCACGATCAGCAGTTCTTCTTTGATATACGCCACGAATTTAAAGATGTTGAAACCTGCCACGCGGGCAATCAGGCCGAGCACCACCACCACGAACAAGATACAGGTGATATAGAAACAAATAATCAACTGACCGAGTTGTACCAGCGAACCGACACCGTATTTACCAATGGTGAACGCCATCGCACCAAATGCACCAATCGGGGCCAGACGCATAATCATATTGATGATGCCAAAGATGACTTTCGAGAAGCTTTCAATCACGTTGAAAATCAACGTGCCTTTGTCACCCAAACGATGCAGGGCAAAACCAAACAGAATCGCGAACAGCAGCACCTGCAAGATGTTGCCGCTGGCAAAGGCACCAATCACGCTATTGGGGATCACATCCAGCAGGAAGGCAACCACGCCCTGCTGTTCCGCCTGCTGTGCATACATGGCAACCGCTTTCGCATCCAGCGTGGCGGGGTCAATGTTCATGCCCGCGCCAGGTTGAATCACGTTGACCACAATCAGGCCAATAATCAGCGCGATGGTGCTGACAATTTCGAAATAGAGCAGCGCCACTGCGCCAGTCCGCCCAACTGCTTTCATGCTCTCCATGCCGGCAATACCGGTCACCACCGTACAAAAAATCACGGGGGCGATGATCATCTTGATCAGCTTGACGAAGCCATCTCCGAGCGGCTTCATCTGCGCGCCTAACTCAGGATAAAAATGGCCTAACAGAACGCCGATGCCAATGGCAACCAGCACCTGAAAGTAGAGGCTTTTAAACAGCGAGGTTTTCATAACAGGTGTCCAGTGAAGACGGATTTATCCGTCATTTATTTAATTTAATGATGTCATGCCATGTAGCGGGTCCGGGAAAGGCCCTGCCGACGTTGAGGAAAATAACATCCGGTTAACGCGATTAATATAGGCTTACATTCCTTACAAAAGTTACAAAACTCTAACTATGAACTGAAACGCTTCAGCAAGCGAGAGTTATGTAAATTCGCAAGGAAAATCAATAAATCAGGTGATTATTTGGTGGGTGATAGCTTGTCAAGCCAGCGTTGATTGAAGATGTTGAGCGGCAGTGCTTCAGCATACAGATAGCCCTGACCGATGGTAATACCGCGTGCCAACAGCCAGTCGCGCTGCTCGGCCGTTTCCACGCCTTCAGCAATAACATCCAGATGGATGATATCGGCGATGGCAGCCACGATACGCACCATAGTGTCATCATCCGGCAGCGCAGCAACAAAGCTGCGATCCATCTTTAACTTGTTGACCGGCAATGCTTTAAACTGATGCAGATAGTTCAGATTGGAGTAACCCATGCCGAAATCATCCAGTGCCACAGCGACACCCGTTTGCTGCAACATGCGCAGCAGCGCTATCGCCTGCTCGGCATCGCCAATCTTGGCGGTTTCGGTGATTTCCAGCACAAAGTTACCCGGCGTAATACGATGACGTTCCAGCAACCCCTGCAAATGAGTCACCACGCTGGCATCCCGTAGCTGAACCGCCGAAATATTCACGCTCAATGGGATGTTAATTCCCTGCTTCTGCCAGGCGGCGATAATGCGACACGCTTCTTCGAACACCCAGCGGCCAATCGAAGCAATCACGCCAATCTCTTCCGCGCTGGCAATAAACTCTTCCGACAATCCCCAACTACCATCCGGCTGACGCATGCGCAGCAAGGCTTCCGCTCCCGCCAGCTCACCGGTGGCCATATTGATTTGTGGTTGCAGATAAAGCGCGAACTCCTCATCCTGCAACCCCTGCAAAATGTCGTGTTCCTGGGTTAAGCGCTTTTGCGCCCGCTCGGTCAGTGCCGGATCGAAAAACAGGATCTGATTTTTACCCTGATGACGTGCCGACATCATCGCTGAAGTCGCACGATCAAGCTGCTCACTGGCGGAGATTGGGGTGTCGTCATGCAGCGCCAGACCCATGCTGGCGTTGGGACGTAACTGAAGTTGTTGCAGATTGACCGGCTGATTGATACGCAACATCAGGTTGCGCGCCAGGCGCATCGCCCGGAACGGGTTGTGCGCACGCTTCAGCAGCAACGCAAAGTCACTCGGTCCGGTTTGCGCCAGCAGCGTATGATCGTCAATCGTGCTGCGAATTTTCTCCACCAACGTCAGCATCAGGGTATCGCGCTGATCGTCACTCAGTACCCCGTTGGCTTCCTGCAACGTATCAATGCGAATCACCATCACCCCCCAGGGGTCAGGGCGATGCCGGTGATGGATATGTTGATCAAGCAGAGCCAGAAACAACGTACGATTTGGCAAATCAGTAACAGCAAAATGGGTAGTCAGTCGGCTCATCTCATCATGAATTGACTCCAGCACCTGCTGATTACGGTTATAGCTGCGAATCAACATGCCAATTTCATCATCGCGATGATTTTCCGGCAGCGTGAGTTTATGCGTCAGAATGGCCTGCGGTGGCAATTCCTGCAAATCACGCGAGATATTACGTAGCGGATGGACCACCAGCCGGTTAATACACCAGCTAATCGACACCGACAAAATCAGCGCCAGCAATAAATAGGTGGTAATCATGGTTGAAAGCGTACTCAGGATAAACTGATACACCCTTGATGAATCCGCCTGAAGGACCAGATAAGCAATCGGTTTTGGCAGCCCGGTTCGCTCAACAGAATAAAGCGGTAAGGTAATTTGCACCGGTAACTCAAATAAACGCGCCACCAGCACCGGCACCGGCTTCTCTACCTCAAAATCGGCATGCAGTGCCTGGAATGCATTGGGTAACACCACATCCGCACGCGACAAAATACCGGCGGGCTTGAGGGTGTTAAGGATATGTTCTGCCTGAGGAATATCGGCTTTCAGGACCGCTTCAGACAGCGGCTGACGCACGGTATGCGCCACATTTTCCATTTGTTGGGCGTAGTCAATCCTGCGCTGCTGCACAAAATGAAATAACTGAATGACGATAAAAATACAGATGGTAACTAACGCCACGGTGGAGACTGTGGCCATCTGCTTTATCGTTAAGGAACGACTGACGCGCAACAAAATCTCTCCTGGCAACTCTAAGCCGTGTTATCAGACAGGAAAATGCGCAGCAAGTATATCCCAGATCACGGTTTTTTTTCGCCGGGAGAAAGTCGCAAAATCGGGGTTCGCGTGGTATCAAACGACGTTATTCGGATAAATACACATCCGTAGCGACGCGATTTATCGCGTGGGTTTTGCTTCACGCGACCAAAAGATTGCGCGATAAATCACGCCGCTTCGGTGTCAGGCCATTATTTATTGCGGATACGCCACCCAATCACCGCCGTTCAGGCGAATCCACGGCTTGCCCTGATACATCATCACCACCGCGTTATCATTCTCCGACACCACTGGCGTTTGCGGCAGATTATCGGTCAACGCGGACATATTCACATTCGGCGCGTTGAACACCTGGCCATCCACCACACGGGAAATGATCTCGGAAAGCGCCAGCATGCTGGTCGGGGTATTAATTGTCAGTGGCTGGCCCTGATGCGGTGCCTTCATACCGATAAAGCTGATGCCCACCGGCACATGGGTAATCGACGGACTGGGGATATCGCGTAGACCTGACATCTGCATCTTATCGCCCTGCAATGCCGCACCATGCTCCGGCACCACCACCACCATCACGCGACGGCCCGATTTCTCCAGATTGGTCAGGAAAGTATCGAGCTGGTCAAACAGCATTTTAGCGCGCGGTTGCCAGGCGGCCGTGCGCGTACTGCCCAGTTCACGGACGCCATCATGCAACGGAATCAGGTTATAGAAAGTGGCGCTGCGTGCATCGTTACTTTTGCTGCGGTCATCCAGCCAGCGCTGCAATAGCTGACCATCATTGTAGATTGGCGAGCTGTCAAACGAGGTCAGTTCTGGCGCGATACCCGCCTGCGACATTAACGGGGCCTGGATATTCCCGTCCTCGCGCATCTCTTTCAGATAGTTGCCGAAGACACCGTTGTGATCCATCACCAGCTCCTGCTTAAAGCCCAGCTTCGCAAGATTATCAAACAGATAGCATCGCTGATCGGCGGGTTTATACAGATCGCTGTGCGAGGTCTGCCCGCAGCTGGCACGCAACAGGCGAATCCCTGCCGGGCCACTGTAACCGGTGGCCGAATTGTAGTTATCCAGCATGATATCGAAGTGGTGCCACAACGGATGATTCCGCAGTTGCGCCACATCCAGATCCGACCAGGACAGCGAACAAATATTCAGCACCAGAATATCGAACGGCTGCGAATCGCCGGGCAGGCTATCCGGGAAATGGGTCACGCGCTGCCGCTCACTGTCATAAAAACGGTTAAGCCACGCGGTGAGGTTGGCACTGGTGGGTGCAGCAGATTGATCGAGCACATCGGGCGTTTTACCGGCCACAGCCGGTTGATCATTCAACACCACTTCCGGCGTCGCAGCTTTGCCCGGCAGCAAATTAAAGGATGGCCCGGCAATGGTAACGATGTTCAGCCAAATCAACAGCAGCGACACCAGCACCGTAATGCGAATCCATTGCGCGACAAACAGATACAGCACCAACAGCACAAAGGCGGCGCCGATCATCTCCCAGTTGATAAAGCGATCGAGCAGGTCCAACAGGTAAGCGGTCGAAAACCCCGCAACCTGATCGCCCTGACTGAGAATCGAGCTAAGACCAGGTAGCCAGGTGTCGTGCCAGAACAGACCAAAGCCAATCGGCAGTGACACCCAGTTACGCAGCCGATGCCAGCGCTGCGAGGGTAGCGGGAACAGCAGAAAGGCAAGAAACACCAGATTGCTCAGGGCGTGAAAGTTCAGGTAGCCATACCACAGCAACCCAAACTTCAGCAGAAAATAGAAGTTCCAGCCGCCAAGGCCACGCCACCAGGAGCCGTGCAGCGACCAGCCGCTTGCCGAAGATTTTTTATCGCTCATGACGGTTTTCTATCCGTTTTCGTCGTATTCCGTTGCCAGACTCCCTCGGACTTCAGCGCACGAGCCGGAAGCAGGCGCATCAGCAGGCTGTTGCTACTACGCGGCAGCCAGCGCACCAACAGGGATTTGAGAAATAGCAGAATCAGTAGCAGCAGGATGATGACCTGCACCCAATCCATTAGTGTCATCAGGACTGCGCTCCATCAATATTCAGGGTAATCGGCTGAGGAAGTGGTGCCGCGCGTTCATGCGACACCGGGTCTGGCGCTGTTGCAGCCAGGGTCACCGGCTCCACCGGCAGATCCTGGTGCGTCACCGGTGTCAGCTGACTGATTTTATTCACTTCCGATACGATTTGGTTGTCTTCGAACCACACCATGCGATTGCTGAACAACTCGTCATGCGGCAGCGAGAAAATGGATTTCAACGCAATGTCCAAATCGTTAAAACGGCATGAGGAGAGGAACAGGTAGAGACGATCATCCAACTGCGTCACCAGGTCACCGAAACGGCGCGGTTTACACAACGTCAACACCTGTTCCGGCTTCAGCTGCGGCACCGGGCGCAGCGCGACCATCAAACCTTTATCGTTTTCCGGTAACAGCGTGTTTTTCATCAGCTTCTGTACCGCGCCACAAAACGCATTCAATGGCAGAAAACCGCGCTGCTGCAACGGCTGTAAAGCCTGCATCAACGCAGGCAAGTCAGCGGGCACATGACGGGTAAACTGCTGCCCCTGAATCCCTTCCAGCGTGGTAAGGAAGCGCGACAAAGTTGCCGCCGTGGGCACAATTGCATTGATGCCGCAGGCCAGCAGCAGGCGCTCATCGCTGTATCGCAAGCTGGTATTCATCTCGCGTACGACAATCTTCAGCGCGTTACCACGCGAGCGTCGCAGGCTATGGACCATTTTTGCCAGGGCGTTGATATCATGGTTATTTGCCAGGCTAAAGATCACCGTCGCGGCGTTGGCCTGTTGCGCGCGCGAGTAAACCCCATCATTGTCGCTAAACAATTGCCACTGCGCGGAAAAAGGTGGAGCGCCTTCCAGCACGCCCTGCTCGGCAAGAAATTGATTCTCATCGTTCAGGCTGAGCGGAATATTTTGTTCCTCTTCGCTGGCAGCAATAAACTGATTTTCGATGTAATTCAGGCGAATCGCGCGATCCGCTAACAGTTGGTCAGCGGAATACCACCAGTTAATGCGATATTGCCAGCTATCCTGTTGATAATCTAAATGAGCGACACCATCAATCTGGCGAAAATAACGCTGGAGATAATTCCGCAGGTTAATTATTGATGTGCCAGAAGTTATCATCAGCAGCGTCATGTTTTTTTCAATTAACTGACGACGCATGCGCTTCAGCCAAATCGCCAGTTCTTCCTGCGATAATTTAACCCAATGTGCGGCGTTGCTATAAAACAACACCAGACCACTGCGCTTATTCATTACACGCGCAAAATCTCCTTGCAGTTGTTGCAGGGAGAGTTTATTGGCCGGCAACGAAAATAAAGGAATACGCGCCGGGCCACCGGTCGGATCGGGCGTCAGCAATGCCTGCGGTTTTTCGTCTGAGCTAATCAGTGTGGCAGCCTGTTGCTGGCTTATCACCTGACGCAGAAACGATCGCGCATCCTCCTGCCGCTGGCAGGTGATCCAGTAAAGTCCGGGCGTTTGCAGTGTAATTAATTCCTGTTGAACCTGTTGCAGGCCGAGCGCATAGTGATTTTTCATATTAGATTCGCGATCTGTACAACCCAGGCTAGTTTATTATAGACGGCGACGATTGGAACTGCTGAAATAAAAAAACGTTGAACTAACTCAAAACGCATTGATCTGTGCGGGTGTTTATCGTTTTCGCCAACGTTAAACTTATATCAATAAATATAATCGTAACTCTTCGATTGTCGTTTTTAGCTGGCAAAAAAGTAATGAAAACAGAAAATGCCTTTTCGCTGGTATCGCGAACCCGTGAAGAACAGGATGACATTAATACCTTAAGTGAGGCCTTTTCATTGCAGGCGTTTCACTACATTGATATTGCCCGGGAAGAGCGCCTGAATACCCTTTTGTCACACTGGCCGCTTTTGCAGGAATTATCCGCCACTCAGGAGTCTGAACACTAATGCCGGTGATTGCTCTTCAGGGACTGCGCGGCGGCTGTGGCGCCACTGCGCTCTGCGCGGCGCTTGGCTGGGCGCTGAACGCGCTACAGGAATCGGTGCTGGTGCTCGATCTTTCCCCTGCGAATCAACTGGCTACCCACTTCAACTTGCCAGTGAATCATGACGCCGGATGGATGCCCGCCCTGCTCAATCAGCAGCCCTGGCAACAGACTGCACAGCGTTACCGCCCGGGGTTAGATTTCTTACCTTTTGGCGCAACAACCCATCAGCAGACATTAAGTATTCGCAGCTTCGACGAAAAATTTGCTGAACCGTTGCTTAATGCTTTCGCTACGCTCAAATCTCAGTACCGCTGGTTGTTGTTGGATTTACCGGCAGACGTGTCTCCCTGGCACCTGCCGTTCCTGCACAGCGCAGACCAGGTGCTTCAGATACTCACCCCTGATGCCAACTGTCAGCTGCGTCTGCATCACCCGCGTTTTCTGCCGCACACGTTGTTTTTGATCAACCAGTTCAATGCCAACAGCAAGCTACAGCAGGATTTGCATCAACTGTGGATTAGCTCACTGCGCAACCTGATTCCGCAGGTCATTCATCGCGATGAAGCGCTGGCGGAAGCGCTGATGATGAAACAACCGCTGGCTGAATATCGCCCGCACGCGCTTGCCAGTGAAGAGGTCAACACCCTGGCAAACTGGCTGTTGCTCAATGTGGCCGGGGCAGGCAAATGAATCCGCTACGCTGGCTGCTCATCCCGCAGGCGTGGCAGGCGTTGCAACAACGCGCCCGCCAGGCGCGTCGCCATGGCACACCCTGGCCGACCCTCATCCTGCATTTGATGTGGTGCATCCTTGCCTGGTCACTGCTGCGACTGGAGACACCGGGTTGGCAGCGCATCCTGCAACAACGTCATCGCTACTTCCCGCAAATCTCCCTGCAACGCCCGCGTCCGCTCGATGTGCTGCGCTATGCACTGCAAAGCCTGTGGCTGTTGCTGGTCTTGCCGCTCGACGATAGCGAACGCAGTGAGCGTAAACGCTTCAATAACGCCTTTAAGCCGCTGTTCCGCTGGCGTCGACAACTCTATCAATGGTTGGGCGCGCTGCCATTGCAGTTGAAAAAACGTGGCGTCATCCGACGCAGCGAACAGCGTCTGCAACGGTTGCCACCACGCGCACGCCAGTTGTTGTTTATCACCGCCGCCATTGCTGCCAGCCTGCTGGCGTTGCTGTGTATCTCGCAACCTTTCGGCATCATGACGCAGTTTGTCTTCGTGCTACTGCTGTGGGGGCTGGCGATGCTGGTTCGCCGCGTACCGGGGCGGCTCTCCACCATCATGCTGATCGTGCTGTCGCTCACCGTCTCCTGCCGCTATTTGTGGTGGCGCTACACCGAAACCCTCAACTGGGACGATCCGATTAGCCTCGCCTTCGGCTTGCTGCTGATTGGCGCGGAAACCTATTCGTGGACGGTGCTGGTGCTGGGCTATTTCCAGACGCTGTGGCCGCTCAACCGCCATCCACTGTCGATGCCAGAGGAGATCACCGTCTGGCCGAGCGTGGATATTCTGGTGCCCACTTATAACGAACCGCTCAGTGTGGTGAAACCGACCATCTACGCCGCGATGGGTATCGACTGGCCGCGCGATAAGCTGAATATCTATATTCTCGATGACGGCACACGCGACGAATTCCGCGAGTTTGCCGCCAGTGTCGGGGTGCAGTATGTGGTGCGTCCCACGCATGAACACGCCAAAGCGGGCAATATCAACCATGCGCTGAAAACCCGTTGCCAGAGCGAATATGTGGCGATTTTCGACTGCGACCATGTGCCGACGCGTTCGTTTCTGCAAATGACGATGGGCTGGTTCCTGAAAGATAAACAGCTGGCGATGTTGCAGACGCCGCATCACTTCTTCTCGCCGGATCCCTTCGAGCGCAACCTCGGCCGCTTCCGCCAGACGCCAAATGAAGGCTCACTGTTTTACGGCCTGGTGCAGGATGGCAATGACACCTGGGATGCGGCGTTTTTCTGCGGCTCCTGTGCCGTTCTGCGCCGCAATGCGCTGGATGAGATTGGCGGCATTGCGGTCGAAACCGTGACGGAAGATGCGCACACCTCATTGCGTCTGCATCGTCGCGGCTATACCTCGGCCTATATCCGCATTCCACAGGCGGCGGGTCTGGCTACTGAAAGTCTGTCGGCGCATATCGGTCAGCGCATCCGCTGGGCGCGCGGCATGGTACAGATTTTCCGACTGGATAACCCGCTGTTTGGCAAAGGCTTAAAACTGGTGCAGCGCCTGTGTTATGCCAACGCCATGCTGCATTTCCTCGCGGGGATTCCACGGCTGATTTTCCTGCTGGCACCGCTGGCATTCCTGCTGTGCCACGCCTACATCATCTATGCCCCGGCACTGGCGATCGCTATTTATGTGTTGCCCCATATGCTGCACACCAGCCTGACCAACTCACGCATTCAGGGCCGCTGGCGTCACTCCTTCTGGAGTGAAGTGTATGAAACGGTGCTGGCCTGGTACATCGCCCGACCGACCACGGTAGCGCTGTTCAATCCGCACAAAGGCAAATTCAACGTGACCGCCAAGGGTGGACTGGTCGAGAAACGCCATCTCGACTGGGTGATCACCAAACCCTATATGTTCCTGGTGCTGCTGAATCTGGCGGGGATTGTGATGGCCTTCTGGCGCATGGCTTACGGCCCATCCAATGAAATCCTGACCATCTGGGTCAGTCTGATTTGGGTGATCTACAACATGGTCATCCTCGGTGGTGCCGTGGCGGTGTCGGTAGAGGCCCGGCAGATTCGCGAAGCGCACCGTGTCGAGATCGCCATGCCTGCCGCCATTGCACGCGAAGATGGTCATATGGTGCCCTGCACGCTGCGCGACTACTCGGACGGTGGCGTTGGTGTTGAGCTGCGCGAAGCAGATGCGTTGCAAGAGGATGAACCGGTGTGGCTGCTGCTGCGCCGCGGTCAGCAGGAGTTCAGTTTCCCCTGCCAGGTACAACGCGTCTTTGGCCGCCGCGCCGGTATCCGCCTGCATCAGCTATCCACTGAACAACACATTGAATTTATTCAGTGTACCTTTGCCCGCGCCGATACCTGGGCGCTGTGGCAGGACGGTTTCCCGGAAGACAAACCGGTACAAAGCCTCGCCGACATTATGGTACTGGGCTTTAAAGGTTACCTGCGTCTGGCGGAGTACGGCCCAACGCCGCTGCGTCGTTTATTCAGCCTGCTCACCACGCTGGTGCACTGGCTGGCCTCACTGCTGCCACAACAACCTGGCCGCGTGAAAATAGAAAACACTCATTAAGTTGATGATATGACCATGACGAAAAAACTGAGTTGGTTCACCGCCCTGCTCCTGAGCACCGCTACACTGGCTCAGGCTGCCCCGCAACCAGCTGCTCCGATTGCGCCCCAGGCGGCGGCACAAAGCCCTCTGCCAGTGGTGAGCGACCAGACACTGCCGGGTGCACCGCTGCGCGACAGCCAACTGCTGTTCAACCTGGTCGCGCCGCCACCGGGTAGCATGACGTTGCGCGGCACCGGTCCGACCGGTCAGATTGAGTTTGGCGTGCGCAGTGATGAGGTGGTGACGCGCGCGCTACTCACCCTCAACTATCGTCCGTCACCGGCGTTAATCCCGACGCTGTCGCAACTTAAGGTATATCTCAACGATGAACTGGTCAGCCTGATCACCATCACCGCCGATCAGCTCGGCAAAGAGAATCAGACTCAACTGGCGATTGATCCGCGCTTTATCACTGACTTCAACCGCGTGCGGCTGGAACTGGTCGGCCATTACGCCAACGTGTGTGAAAACCCGGCCAACAGCACCATCTGGCTGGATATCGGCAAGGAGAGCAAGCTCGACCTGACGCTGCAAAAACTGCCGCTGAAAAACGATCTGTCGCACTTCCCGGAGCCTTTCTTCGACAGCCGCGACAGCCGACCGCTGCAACTGCCGATGGTATTCAGCGCCGCACCTGACCTGCAACAACAACGTGCCGCCGCGATTCTCGCCTCGTATTTTGGCAGCAAGGCGCAATGGCGCGGCCAGACCTTCCCGGTGCTGTATAACCAACTGCCAAAAGAACAACACGCGGTGGTATTCGCCACTAACGATCAGCGTCCTGATTTCCTGAAGGAGATGCCGCCTGTACAAAAACCGACGGTGATGATGGTCAGCCAGCCGGAGAATCCGTATGAGAAGATGCTGCTGATTCTCGGTCGCGACGACAAAGATTTGCTGACCGCCGTCGAAGGCATTGCCCAGGGCGAGCTGCTGCTGCGCGGTGATACCTCAACGGTGGATGACGTCAAATTACTGGCTCCGCGTAAAGCCTATGACGCGCCGAACTGGGTACGCACCGACCGACGGACCACCTTTGCCGAGCTGACGCAGTACCAAAACCAACTGCAATCCGACGGCCTGCAACCCAACCCGATCGCGCTGACGCTCAACCTGCCGCCGGATCTGTTCCTGGTACGTGCTCGCGGCATCGATATGGACCTGATTTATCGCTACACCTCGCCGATGCAGCAGGATGGATCGCGCCTGGCGGTACACCTGAATAATCAGTTTATGCAGGACTATCCGTTGATGCCGAAGGACACCGGCGGCAAGCAACTGCTGCATATCCCGCTGATTCAGGGCTTGCAGGACAGCAGCCGCCAGCTGACCATTCCGGCGCTGCGCCTTGGCGTGGTCAACCAACTGCGTTTTGACTTTGATTACGCCAACACCTTTATTGGCGGTACTGCCGATGGCCGTTGCGAAACCGTCACCGCCGTCGGCCATCATGTGGTGATTGACGATCATTCCAGCATCGATTTCTCCGGCTATCGCCACTACATCGAAATGCCATCGCTGGCCGCGTACGCCAACGCCGGTTTCCCTTATAGCCGCTACGCCGACATGGCGCAGTCGCTGGTGCTGGTACAACCAAAACCAGGCAGCAACGAAGTGACCACCTTGCTGAATGCGCTGGGCAGCATCGGTGCGCAAACTGGCTATCCGGCGTTGCGCGTGCAAATGAGCGACGACTGGAGCAAAGCCAAAAGCAGCGACGCCGATCTGCTGATGATCGGCAGCATCCCGGCCGATCTCCAGGATGACCGCAAGATCAATGCGCTGGTTGAGGCGGCCCGTAGCTGGATCAACATGCCAGCACGCCCCATCGCCGCACCTAACGTCCCGGTTTCTGCCAGCGATCGCGCTGTCGAAAGTCAGACCACCATCAGTTCACGCGGCCCGCTGGGCGTGATTGTCGGCTTCCAGTCGCCGTTCTTTGATCAACGTAGCGTGGTCGCCTTGCTGGCCGACAGCCCGCGTGGTTGGGATCTGCTCAACAACGCGATGCAGGATAGCGGCAAACGCGCGGCGATTTTCGGTTCGGCTTCGATCATTCGCGAGTCTGGTGTCTACAGCCTGCGGGTTGGCGATACCTATTTCGTCGGTCATCTGCCGTGGTGGGAGCGTCTGTGGAATATGCTGGCAACGCATCCGGTCTGGCTGGCGCTGTGTGCTGTGGTGGTAGTGCTGCTGTTTGCCCTGATGGCATGGCGTCTGATGCGTATGGTGAGCCGCCGTCGTCTGGCAGAAGAATACGACGATGAATAAAGCGCGCGCGCTGCGGTTCGGGCTGCTGCTCAGCACCACGCTGGGGATGCTGGCGGGCGCGGTCGCCGCGCCCGCCGGTCCACAGGTTTCGCCGGTCGAATGGCTACTGATGCAGATCCGCACCGGCGAGTCGACCAACAAGTATGACCTGGTGCAGCAATCGCTCTACCGGCTGGAAAAAATCGATCCTGACAACCCGCAGGTGCTGGCGGCGCAAATCCGCATGGCGCTGCGTCAGGGCGATCTGGCGAAGGCACAAACGTTACTGGATGAACTGAAACGTGTGGCACCGCAATCCGCCGCCGCCCATGAATCCGAAGCCGGTATGAAACTGATGTCAGCCGAAGGCCGTCAGCAGTTGCAACAAGCCCGACTGCTGGCGGCCGCGGGTCACATAGCGGAAGCGAAAGAAGCGTGGGACGCGCTGTTTCACGGCGTGTTCCCGGATGTGAACACCGAACTGGAATACTGGCAACTGGTGGCGCGTCTGCCCGGTCAGCAGCAGACGGCCTATCGCCAATTACAGGCGCTGGAACAACGCTACCCCGGTAATATCGGCGTGGAGCTACAACTGGCGCGCATGGCCTTTGATAACAATCAGCCAGCCGCAGCGCTAACGCAACTGCGCAACCTCGCCAAGCGCGATGGTGGCCGCGATGCCGCTTCAGAACTCTGGCTACAGCAGATCCAGAATCAGCCCGTCAGCGACCAGAGTGTCGCCAGCCTGCAACAATATCTCACCGTATTTACCTCTGGCGATGCACAACAACGTGGACAGGAGGAGCTGGCGCGGCAGCAAAAACTGCTGGCCGATCCAGCCTGGCGGCAGCGCATGCGCGGGCTGGCGCTGGTTGATGCCGGAGGCGGCGCAGGGGCGATTGCCTCCCTCAGCGCGGCGCTAAAAGCCACGCCTGATGATGCCGAACTGATGGGGGCGATGGGCCAGGCCCAGGCGCGCGCCAACAACCGTGCTGCGGCCATTATGTGGTTAGAAAAAGCCATCAAACACGGTCAGGCCAGCACCCAGGTGGGGAAATGGCAGTCGTTGCTGCAAACCAACCGTTACTGGCTGGCAATCAACAATGGTGATAACGCGCTGAAAAAAGGCGATCTCAATGGGGCGGAACGTCAGTATCGCAACGCCCAGGTGATTGATAACAGCGACAGTTGGGCGCTGATCGGACTCGGCGATGTGGCGCAGGCGCGCCATAACGAGGCCCAGGCCGAACGCTACTGGCAACTGGCGCTGCGCATTGATCGTGGTAACACCACGGCGGTGCGCCGCCTGGCGGGTTTATACCAGCAACAATCCCCGGCGCGGGCGATGGCGTTTATCAACGCCCTGCCCGCCGCCCAGCAACGCGGATTAGCCGACACGCTGCGTACTCTGCGTAGCGATAGCCTGCGCGCCGAAGCTGATGCGTTAGCGGAACAGGGGCAGTGGCATCAGGCGGTGGTGAAATATCGTCAGGCGGCCCAGGATACTCCCAACGATATCTGGCTGTCGTACCGTCTGGCCGGGGCGTTACGCAACAGTGGCGAAGCCGCGCAGGGGCGCACGGTGATGGAAGCGATGGTGCGCCAGCACCCGCAGGATCCGAGTGCGTTGTATGCCTGGGCGCTGTGGCTGTCTTCCGGCGATGAGGATAACGCGGCGCTGGCGGCGCTCAATCGCCTGCCGCAGGCGCGCTGGGATGACAACATGCATGAACTGGCCGATCGGCTGAATCAGCAAAAAGTCTTTGCCCGCGCCAATGCGCTACGCGATGGCGGCAATGAAGCGGCAGCGATCGCGTTGTTAAAACAACAACCCGCCTCTTCACGCCGTGATATCACGCTGGCCGACTGGGCACTGGAGCGCGGCGATGCGCACACAGCGCTGGCGGGTTACCAGCAGGTGCTGCACCAGGATGCGCATAATAACGACGCCGCCCTCGGGCGTATTGAAGCGTTGATTGCGCTGAAACGCCCACAGGAAGCGCGTCAGGCGTTACAAAGCTTGCCGGATAGCGTGGCAGAAGAAAGTATCAACAGCGGGCGTCGGGTGGCGCTTGCCTGGCAAAACAGCGGCGACAACCTGCGGGCGCAGCGGCTATTTGACACGTTAAAAACCCGCGCCGCCCAGGAAGCGCCCTCGCAAAGTAAAGCGTTGGTGTATCGCGATGCGGCGCGGCTGGAAACCCAGTTACGCCAGCCCGCACAGGCGCAGCAGGATTACCGGCTGGCGATGGCTGCCAGCGGCATCAGCGCAACCGTGCCAGAGGATAACGACAGCTACACCCGGCTGACCCGTAATCAACCACAGGATGACTGGCTGAAGCGCGGTATTCGCAGCGATGCCGCCGATCTTTATCGCCAGCAGGACACCACCGTCACGCTGGAACAGGATTACTCGCGCGACAAGGGCACCGGTGGCCGCTCAGATTTTACTGCGCACACCACCATGTTGCAGGCGGAAACGCCGCTGGCCGATGGTCGTAGTTTTGTCCGCGTCGATCATGTGCTGGTGTCGGCAGGCACCTTTGCCACCGAAAACAACAGCCACAACGATCGCTTCGGTAGTTGTAATGATGCCAATTCCGGCGGCTGTAGCCGTGATTTCACCCAGCGCGATGAAGGTACGGCGATTGGCGTAGGCTGGCATAACGACCGCTGGTCCGGCGATATCGGTACCACGCCGCTCGGCTTTGAAGTCACCAACTGGGTAGGCGGTCTGAGCTGGAAAACCGATGTGGACGATATTGGCGTCACCCTGACGGCCTCCCGTCGCCCGATCTCCAGCTCGCTGCTGGCCTATGCGGGCGCACGCGATCCCGCCACCAACGGCGGCAAAACCTGGGGCGGCGTGGTCGCCACTGGCGGTTCGCTCGGGTTGAGTTATGACCAGGGTGGCGCGCATGGCGTCTGGGCAGATCTCAGCGCGCATCAACTGACCGGGGAAAATGTCGCAGACAACACCCGCGAACGTATGATGGCGGGTTACTACTACAAGTTGATCAACGAGGACAACCGCCGCGCCACCGTTGGCCTGAACAGTATGCTGTGGCACTACCAGAAGGATTTAAGCGATTACACCTTCGGTCAGGGTGGCTACTACAGCCCGCAGCAATATCTGTCGTTCTCGGTGCCGGTGACATATCGCCAGCGTACCGAGAACTGGTCATTTGATCTCGGCGGCTCGGTATCCTGGTCGCATTCCAAAACCGATGCGCAGCAGCGTTATCCGGTCAATCCGGGGTTTGAACTGGCGTCGAATCCCTACTCAGACAGCAGTTCCGGCAGCGGCGTGGGTTATACCCTACAGGCGATTGTGGAGCGGCGCGTAACCCCGCATTGGTTTGTCGGGGTGGCGATGGATATTCAGCAGGCGAAAGATTACACCCCAAGCCACGGCTTGCTGTATGTGCGTTATTCGATGGCGGGCTGGAACGGTGATATGGATATGCCGCCGCAACCGTTGATTCCGTATGCGGATTTTAAATGATGGGTTCGCCTGGCAGTGGTCTGGATCTGAGAAGGTTCCGCCCGCCCCATCGTCTGAAAACCAGGTGCTCTCTTAATTGCGCGATAAATCGCGCCGCTACAAATGGCAGCACGTTACCCGTAGCTACCGTCTTGAACGTCAAGCGGTAGCTGCGTAATTTTCATCCCACTTCATCCGCGTTTTCAGCACCCCGAAGCACTGATGAACCAGCTTGCGCATCACCGCTCCAAGCGCGGCCTTGCTGGCTTTGCCCTTCGCGATTAGCCTCTGGTACAGCGCCTTCGCCGGGGCATTCCACCTGATCGCTACGATCGCCGCCATATACAGTTTCGCCCTTACGTCTGCCGGGCCTGTTTTTGACATCCGCGCACGCCCC
>NZ_CP024636.1:0-146471 GCF_009728735.1 Pantoea phytobeneficialis | reverse complement strand
CCCGTTGCCGGGCAACAGGCAGAGGTCGAGTTTGTTTTTACTGACATCAATACCGAGATAAATCATAAGACAGCTCCCTTTCACATGAACCATCACGCCATCTTGCCTTGTACATACGAAGTCAGAGCTTCTGGTTACCGTTCAGAGTAGATGCTGGCGTGAAAGGAGAAACGGAGGGCTTTAAGCTACGGCACAAGATCGGGTCTTAAGCGGCGCGACAAGCTGCCTCCGTTTCGTGTAACGGGTAGCTAACCAGTTACAACTTCAAGATACAAGCGGCGCGATTTATCGCGCAAAAAAAGAGGCTGGCGCAGGGCCGGGGAGTGCAGAGGGCGCGGCCAGGCGCCCTTTGCTCGGTCGCCGCACCGGCGAACTGAAACTACTTCAGCCTGTGGCGAACGAAATCACGCCAGTGCGAACGAAACCGCCCCCAAACTTCAGCGCATCAGCGCCTTTCCTGATATGCCATCCAGGTCAGCAACTGCAAACTGGCAGAAAAGTAGTTCTGATCTGGTGCCAGCCGGTCACTGAGATAACCCGTCTCGCTCAGCGTCAAATCCCTAATCGCCAGCAAGCCGCCGTCGAGGTTGTAAGGCGCGGGCGTGTTCGCCAGCACATCAAACCACGCCGGGGTGGTTAAGCGCCCATAGGCCTGCCAGACACGCTGGTAGGGCACCAGACGCAGGCTTTGCGGATCGTACCACCAGATATTCAGTGGGATACGAATCGCGTCATAGCTAAAGCGGTTGGAATACCCGACCGCTGGCGCAACCGAGCCATCCGCATTCAGCGCCACCCAATCGAGCGGCAAACCACTTTTGCCGAAATGCATATCGCCCAGCAGGTCCATGCCATCATCAATCAACTGATTCCAGACGCGCAAATGGCTGTGCTCAGCAAACTCACGCCATGCCGGGAACAGGAAATAGGACGGATTGAGTACGATAAAACTGGTTTTATTGAAACCCTGCACACCCGGCAGCATCACGGTATGCCCGGCATAGGTGATCACGTTGTGCTTCACAATCGCCCGCTGGATACGATCAGACGCCTGCTGGTAACTGGCAGAGGACCACTTCTGCGCCCCACGCTGCAAGGCCCAGGCAATCAGGACATCACCATCCGACGCGTTATTTTTGTCAGCGACGGGATCGGTCGCACCTGGGGTATAACGCCAGTAAAACAGATCGTTTTGCGGATTGCGCAGATGGGTCTGCGTCCACTGCCACAGCTTATCAAAGGTCGGGCGATCGTCATTGGCTACCGCCAGCAACATGCCGTAGCCCTGGCCTTCGGTATGGCTGACGTTGTTATTGGCGGTATCGCTGATACGACCATCGTTGCTCATAAAGCGACTTTTAAAGGTACTCCAGCCATCTGCGGCCGCCTGGGCACTAAAAAACATCACCATGAAACAGAGTATCCATTGACGCCAGAACGGCTTAACACTCATCTCAGCTTCCTATTGATATCGGTAGTGCAGCGTACTGCCATCGAGCTTTTCAAGGGTAAGAGGAACCTTGACGCTGCCGCCCTGGTCCTGAAGCCAGCGGGCATACACCCCGGCCAGCACGGCGCTAAATGCCAACTGCCAGCGTTCGCTATTCACCCGGTTGTCTCCCGCCGGTAACGCATGGTGCTGAATCAGAATGGCGTTCTCCATCGGCTGTAATTGGGCAAAGCCCCAGCTAAAACGCGCCAGCTGCAAATTCATTTCACGCTCAAGATCCTGAACGGTGCGCGCCTCCGCCAAAGGATAGCGCGCCGCCAGCGATTCGCCCACCTGGTTGAGGAAACCTTCGGCTTCCTCTCCGGCATTATCCAGCATGCCTTCAATCATCACGCTAACCAGATCAAACCAGCCCGGCTGATGCGGGTGATTGACGCGGGCTGCCAATTGCTCACTCATTAGTTGTCTCCGAACATGTAGCGGAAGTACAGATTCGCGGTAGTCTCGTTGTAATCACCGAAGGTGTCATAGCCTAACTGACCACCCAGGGTGAGATCTTTGTTGATCTTATAGTCAGCCCCGGCATGCAGGTTATAACCAATGCCGTTTTTGCTATCGCCTTCGTAGTAGGCGCTCTTGACGTAACCCGCATCCGCCATTGCCTGCAACTGAGATTGCAATGAAGGATCATTCGGGAAGTAAGCGCTTCTGTCCTGGCTGTAGGACTGATAACCGATCGAACCACCGATATTCACCTTCAGGTCATCAAAGGTACGCGAGAAGTCGACAGGGAACGAGATCGATGCGTAGTTCTGCGGGCTGAAATAACCGCCCTGGCCATAGCTGAAGTAGCTGAGGTTTTTCGAGAAGTCCATCCACGACAGGCTCATACCCACCTTCAGTTCGCGGTCGTCGTAATGGAACGGACGTACATAGGCGCCTGCGGTGGCCTGCACGCTGTTGTTGCTGGCGACGTTCTCGCCAATATAGCTGTAGGCACCACCACCAACATAGAAACCGGCGTCACCGTTGTCGTAGCTCAGCAGCGCGTTGCCGCCGTTTTTCGTCACCTGGCCCCATTTCTTACCGCTGGCGGTATCTTCTGCGCCAACATACGACAGCAGGCTGTCCGTTACCGCACGACGCTCTCCGGTCAGGATCAGCGTCAGGAAGTCAGTCAGCTTCGGCGACCACTGGATGCCACCCACCATAGTGCTGAGATCCTGGCCGAGCGGCGTACTGCCAAGGTCGATTTTGTAGCTATCGCCACGCAGCGCCATATTCAGCTCAACCCCGTTGCCTTTCTGCGAATTGGTCGAAGAAGAAGGCACATCGGTGACTTCAGCATCACCCGCCGCAACCACGCCGCCCTGAATCAGCGCGTTAGTACCGAAACGACGCCAGGCATCGCCCGCGGCACTGCCCGCCGACAGGGAAATCGGCGTCATGGTAAAGTCGA
Organism: Pantoea phytobeneficialis; assembly: GCF_009728735.1. Lineage (NCBI taxonomy): Bacteria > Pseudomonadati > Pseudomonadota > Gammaproteobacteria > Enterobacterales > Erwiniaceae > Pantoea > Pantoea phytobeneficialis. Next base: position 143,562 of record NZ_CP024636.1, on the reverse strand, counting down.
AGCGCGAATCACCAAACGGCACGGTGGAGAAGGTCAGCGGTGCTTTGGCTTCGGTCAACTTACTCAGCCCCGATTCGCCATCACGTCCACGTACCTGCAACTGGCCCTGAGTCCAGGTGCCGGTTTTCTCCTGCAAATCGTCCATCATATCGTCGATCTGCTTCAGTGTACGGCTCTGCTGCACCGCCGGGGTATTGCTCGCCAGCGTTACGCCACTGGCGCTGCTGGTGGCATCCGGCGAGGATTGCCACGGCATCACCGTACCGTAGCTGGAAGGCGTGCGCCCTACCGGTGAGGTGCTGCGGTTGATAAACGGGTTATCCGCCAACGCCAGACCACCCACGGTCGGTACGCTGCCGGTTTGTGCACCCTGCAAGCCAATCAACTGGCCGCGGGCGGTGCGCAGATAACTCATCGCCTGGCTGTGCTCACCGTTGGCTTCCGCCACTCGCGCCAGCAACAGCAGACGGTCCGGCGTTTGCTCATTACGCAGGCCACGCGTCAGGGTATTGGCTTTCTGCACATCGTTCTGTGCCAGCGCCACATTGATCGCCCCTTCACGCGCATCCTGGGTCGGGGTGTCCTGGGTCATCAGGTAGTCATACACCACGCCCGCTTCTTTGTTCATCTTGCCGGATTGGTACAGACGCGCCATCGCGAACATCAGATCGCGGTTCTGCGGATCGTGTTGCAGCGCCCCCACCAGTTTGTCATAAGCGGCGGCGTATTGTTTCTGCTCACGCAGGCGATCCACTTCGTTGATAACGTAGCCGTTGCGAATCCCAGCCAATTGCGTCGGCGTACTGCGAGCCTGCAATTCCGGGCTGCTGAGGAAGCTCTGCGCTTCGGTGGTCAAACCGGCCTGATTGAGGACCGCCACCTGCGCAGCGTAATCGCCGGCGTTGCCCTGCACGCCGCGCTGCATATTGCTACGCACCACGGACACCGCGGTGGTGAGGTCACCCGCTTTCGCCAGTTTCTGCGCCAGATTACCCGCGTCCACCGGATTCGCTGGCGGATTCGACGCCAGCGCGCGCAGCGTATTCGCTGCTGCGGCATTCGAACCCTGCGCCAGATACTGATCGGCGGTGTTCATTTGCAGGTTAAAGTTCACGCGTTGCGCCAGTTCGCGCATGTCGCTGCTTTTGCTGCTGTTGGGAATGCGCGCCAGCAGCAGGCTGGCTTGTTGCCAGGCACCGCTTTCGCTGGCATTCAACGCACCGGCGTAGAGTTCATTGGTGCTGGCACCGGTACGCATGGTCGGCTGCATAATATTCGCCGCCATCATACTATCGCCCTGACCACGATAGATGCGCGCCAGATCGAGACGCAGCCAGCCATCGTTAGGGTTACGCGCGATGCCCTGTTGCAGGGTGGCAATCGCCGCTGCATTGTTACCTGCCGCCAGCTCACGCTTCGCCTGCTGGCGGATTGGATCGGTGCTGCTGCCGCGCGGTGCCACGCTCTGACGCACGCTGTCCGGCAGCGAGGCCAACAACGTATTGGCTTCGGCGCTACGATTCTGCTGACGCAGCACGTAAAACAACCCTTCTTTCGCGTTACGGTTATCCGGCTCGCTTTGCAGGATCGAACGGTAAGTTTGCTCCGCCTGCGGTAACTGATTGGTACGACGCAGCACATCTGCGCGGAACAATTTGGCTGAAGTGCCTTTCTCGCCTTCAGCCTGAGTCAGTGGCTCGCTCAACGCCAGCGCCTGAGCGCTGTCGCCATTCTTCAGTGCCTGCTGGGCCGTTGCCAGTTGCGCATAGAAACGGGCATCAGCCGCCTGTTTCTGGCGCTGTTCGCTCTGATCCCCGCCCAACTGCGCAGCGCGCGTCAGGTAATCAGCCGCTTCAGAATAACGTCCGGCGCGCTGCGCCACGTAACCCATACCGGCCAGCGCATCGGCATCCTGCGGGTTGGCCTGCAACACTTTCTGGAAGTTGTTCTGGGCGCTGCTGACATCGCCGCTGTTCAGGGCCGTAAAGCCAGCCCCTTTCTCCGCGCCGCCGACATTTTTACGGTAATAATCCATCACCGCGTTGTCCTGCGGATGGCGTTGCTGCCAGGTCTGATACAACGACGCATCAGAAGCCTGCGGGCCAAGCCACAGCAGCGCCTGGCGCAGCGAACGGTCAGCATCTTTGTTGCCATCGGCCATCGTCGCCAGCAGATCGATACCTTCGCGACGCGTCGATTCCTGGTACGTCATTGCCTTGCCCAGCGCCAGTTTGGCCCCGGTATCCTGCGGATGTTCGGCGGAGAATTGACGCAACGCTTCGACCGCCTGCGGTAGCATCGATCGGTCACCGGCCATCGTCAGATAATATTCGGCAGCGACACTCGGCGGCGGCTCATTGCCACTAAAGGTATTGCGCCAGGTTTGCAAAGCTGCGGCGATGTTGCCGCTGCGCGCCTGCTGACGCGCCAGTGACAACTGTGACTGCGGGATACTTTGCAGCTGGCGAGCGTTATCAAGCTCCGTCAGATGCGCATCGTTGGGCGACACCTGGTTCAGGCGGGCGCGCCATTGCGCGGCGCCCACGTTATCGCCACTTTGCTGGGCATATAACGCCAGCAGGTACAGCGCCTGGGTGTTATTGGGTTCCACCATCAGCACTTTTTGCAGCGAGGCCTGGGCTAAATCGTCATGCGCTTTCTGGTGCCAGTAAGCCGCCTGATCGAACAGCGCTTGTAACGCAGGGTTGGTGCTCTCCGCCGCCAGCAGCGGCTGAGAGAGAGTCAGTGCCCCACCCAGAATCAGGGCATGGCGAATACCGGCGCTTATCAGATGTTTTTTCATTATTTTTATCCTTACTTCTTGCCGGGCTTGCTATCACCTTGCGGGTTAAGACGTCGCCATGCATGACGTCTCAGCATCACCCAGGCACCACTGCCCACCAGCGCTGAAACCAGCAATGCGGCCAGCGCCATCAGCACGGAGTGCTGGTTGGCATACCACACCACCATCATGTACCAGGGCATTTCACCGCTCGGGAACTGCGGCCCGACGCGGAAGCTGCGGATACCGTTTTCATCGGTGATGATGGCGGTATCGCCACGAATACCGGCGTTGATACGCGCCGAGTTCAAATCGTTGTGCAGACGCAGTAACTGGTCATCGCTGGTCGCCACCGTCATCACCACCAGGCGATCGGGGTTCCACGGCGAGCGATAGCTGACAAAACCGCGCCACGCCTCGTTGGAGGAGAAGTAGCGATCGGCATCCAGTTGTTGACGATACCAGTCGCCCATCAACCAGCCGCGCAGCTTGTCCCAGGTAGTGGGATCTTTCACGCCCAGCGTATTGCCGCTGGTTTCATACGGCGTTCCCGCCAGCATCGCCTGGTTAAAGGTGGTGTTTTGCGTGGTACTGACCGCCAGCAGGTCGCTCTGCTCCAGACGCGACAGGTTGGTGCCGCCATTCGGCATCCCGAATAACACCTGGTTCTGCGCCAGCGGCACGCCTGTGGCGTTACCGGCACGCGCTGCCATATCCAGCAGCGTGGAGATCTCGGCATCGCTTGGTTTTTCCGGCAGCAACAGCGCCGTCTGCGAGAAGTCAGCCAGACGTGTGAACGGGAAGGCAGCACCGACGAAGTACGACAGATTCGGCAGCATGGTGAAGTGGCGTGTATGGCTCAGGTCGATCGACGAGTCATCCTCAATGCGGCTCTTGATGTTGTTGTTCAGCAACACGCCGCAAGGGGCATCCGCTTTCGGCTTGATGTTGAAGTAAAGCGACAGTTGGTTGTCACCGTAAATCAGATAAGGATCGAGCTTGAGCGCATAGTTTTCCTGACGCGCATCGCCACCGAGACGATGCCAGGCACTCTCCAGCAGGCCGACTTTATTGACCGTCAGGTTGCGCAGGAAGGTGCCATTCAGCATCACGTTAAGGAACGAATTGTTCTCGTCAATCCAGCTTTCGGACGGGAAACGATAATGCAGGTTGACCGGAATGGTGTCGCCATCCCACATAAACAGATCCGGCGCGGCGCGGAAGTTCACGCTCAACGCATCGTGCCAGATACCGGTGGTGGTCAGGCTTTGATCTTTACGCAGTAGCTCGCTCAAACGTACCGGACGGCTGGTATTGATCCAGCGCGGGGCGTCATACGGCTTACGCAGCGCAATCGGCTGCGGCTGCACATTCAGGTTGCTGGCATCGGTGGTCAGCGGCTGGGTCGTCAGACGATTGGCCGCCTGACGCAGTTGCGTATCATCGGCGCCGCTCACCAGCAGCAGTTTGTACACCGGGTTGAGCGGGTTATCGACCATCTGTAAGGTCGGGCCGTTGGCCGCCGGGAAAGTCAGGGGACCAATTTTATCGCCAGGATGGCCGAACAGAATGCCGTTGTGCTCCGGCAAATCACCGCGTACCACCGGGAAGCGGATGCCACGGTAATCCGACTGAATGCCCATCCAGGACGCTACCAGCGCAGCGGCGCTGACGGTATCCGGCGTCACGTTTGAGGCAAAGCCAATGGTGACGCTGGCAGGCGTCATGCGCAGCGGATCAATAAACGGACGCGGGAAGTTACGCAGGCTGGTGCCGATGTTCAACTGCTGGCCTTCCATGCTCAGCGTGGTTTTCGGCAGGATGGTCACCTGATATTGCTGCGCGCTCTCTTTCTCGCACAACAACTTGTCAGCATCGTTGATTTTGAAGCTCAGGTTATTGCTGGACACCACCATCGCCGCCGGGATATCGAGCTGATAATCGCTGGTATCGCTGTCGGTGGAACCCAGTGGCAACGTGCCCAATGGCTGGCCGTTCAACATCAGTTGCAGCGAGGTATTACGCGATGCCAGCGCAGCAGAAACACGCAGCGACAGGTTGAGGCGCGCATTGGTGATCACCTCGTCACCCGGCAGGGTAAACACGATGCCGGACTGCAACTGACCACCGGTTAACACGATGCCCTGCTTCTGGCCCATCTGTGCCACCGAAATCACGGTGCTGACCGGCTGATTCAGCGGCGCGGCGACGACCGGCGCTGGCACCGGGGCCGCAGCAGGTGTCGGCAGAACCATCTCGGGTGCCGGAGCCGGAGACTCGCTGGCGGCGGCGGGTGCATCATTTTCTACCGCAGGCGCATTCTCGGCGGGTGCGCTGACCGCTGGCGTGGTTTCCGCCGGGGTATAAGGCGTGCTACCTGCCGCCTCTTTCAGTTGTGCATCGGCATTGTTATCAAGGCCCTGCGGTGGTGGAATTTGCCCCAGTGCAGAGCTGTCCTGCGTTACCGTGGCTGGCGTTTCCGCCCAGGCGGGCACGAGCAGCAGCGCGGTTGCCAGCGAACTCGCCAGCAACGTTTGCGTCAAATTTTTCATGCGGCGCTGTCCTCTTTGACGGCAGGCTGAGCCTCCTGCTTGCCCTTATTACGACGATCTTTCCATGTCAGCCAGAACAGCTCGAAAACGGTACGCACAATGGTGCCCAGCGACAACAACGGATTGTCCTGCTTGTACTGTGGCTGAATCCATGCATCGGCACGCGCCAGCACCACACGCACCAGTTCGCGGCGACGCGACAGCGGCATGGCTTCGAAACGCAGACGAATGGTTTCGTCATCGCCAGAGATTTTGCTCACCGGAATGGTAATGGCACCTGATTTCAGCAGCAGATCGATCTCTTCGATTTCATCGTATTCATGACGATCATCGGGCGCGTCGAGTTGTGCGCCGCCCATTGACAGGTCGCTGGTCATGGTGCGCGACGAGATACCGCTGGCGTAGTGAATAATCGCCGGGATCTGTACTTCAATACGGATGGTTTTACGCACCTGCTTGGTTTCACGCGCTACGGCAATCGCCGCCATCAGGATAATCAGGCTGAACACCGCCCAGCCGACGTTAAGGGCAATCACGTAAGGATCCACCCCGAAGTAATCATGCATGGTGGCACGCACCACACCCGCCACAATCCCTATCGTCAGCAACGCCGCCACAATCACATGCGGGCGCACGATGTGGAAATCGAAGAAGCCCTGATCCAGCACCCCGCCTTTATCGGTGACGTTGAACTTACCGTGTTTCGGCGAGAACATGGTCAAAATGGTCGGGATAACCAGGTGGAAACACATCACCGTTTCGTAAATCTCACCCCAGAAGGTGTAACGGAACCGGCCATTCATACGTGAGTTGACGTACAGCGACATCACCAGGTGCGGCAGCACGTAAGCGAAAATCAACGATGCCGACGAGTGAATGATGTTGAGGTTAAACAGCAGATACGCCAGCGGTGCCGTCAGGAACGCCACGCGCGGCAGACCAAACTGGAAGTGCAACATCGCGTTGAGGTAGCACAGGCGTTGCTGCCACTTCAGACCACGCCCGAACAGCGGGTTATCGACACGGAAAATCTGCGTCATGCCACGCGCCCAGCGGGTACGCTGAATGACGTGCAGACCCAGACGTTCGGTCGCCAGTCCGGCCGCCAGTGGAATCGACAGGAAGGCAGAACCCCAGCCAAGACGCTGCATTTTCAATGCGGTGTGGGCATCTTCGGTAACGGTTTCCACCGCAAACCCGCCAATCTCCTCCAGCGCGCTACGGCGAATCACCGCACAGGAACCGCAGAAGAAGGTCGCGTTCCAGTTATCGTTGCCTTGCTGCACCGGGCCGTAGAACAGCGAACCTTCGTTCGGGATGCTGCGCGCAGCGCGCAGGTTACGTTCGAACGGATCGGGTGAGTAGAAGTAGTGCGGCGTTTGCAACAGCGCCAGCTTCGGATCTTTCAGGAACGGTCCCACCGTCGCTTGCAGGAAAGTACGGGTGGCAACGTGGTCACAGTCAAATACGCAAATCAGCTCACCTTTCGTGATTTTCATCGCATGGTTGAGGTTACCGGCTTTCGCATGGCGGTTGTCGTCACGGGTGATATAACCGACCCCGACGTCTGCCGCAAACATGGCAAATTCACTACGTTTGCCGTCATCCAGCAAATAAATTTTCAGCTTGTCGCGCGGGTAATCAATACACTGTGCCGCCAGAACGGTATCACGTACCACATCGAGGCTTTCATTATAAGAAGGCACATACACATCGACCGTTGGCCACAGGCTGGTATCTTCCGGCAGCGGTTCAATGGTGCGTTTTAATGGCCAGGTGGTTTGCAGGAAACCCAGAATTAAGATCAGCCAGACGTACAATTCGGCAAGATATAAACCGATACCGAGAATGGCTTCAATCTCGGAATTAAAGTGCAACGTCTCCGTAGTGCGCCACCAGATATAGCGGGTCGACATCAGGGCGGAGAGGATGACCATCACCACGGTTATTTTACGGCTTTTGCTTAAGCCCATTAAAAACAGCATGCCAATGCTGATTAAGCCAAAGATATATTGTTTCTGGCTATCCATCGGCGTGATGATGATTACCGCTGCGACCGGTGCAAGCACCAGCAGCAGCAGGTAAAACGCGAGTTTACTCATGATTCACCTGCGGAGCTGTGTTGTTATTATTCGCCTGACAATGCCAGGCTATTAATAATGACTGCGAATGGGTGCCTGAACTTCACCGTTGCCCACGGAGATATTCAGAATATTGGAGACACGCTTGGCAACCAGCTCAATATCAAACGCTGCCGCAGATGCAGGGCTGAAATCAAAAACAGATTGCTGTGACGCATTGGCTTCCGCGACGCTTTCATCCCGGTGCACCACACCCAATAAATTGTCACCCAGACGATGCTGCATAAAAGCGGTGACATCACGGCTTATATTGCGGCGGTTATCGCTCTGGTTGAGCACAAAATAGTGTCCACGTTTATTATTTAGTGGCTGACCAATCATGCGGTCGTTTTCAATTTGCGGCAGTAAAGACACCGAAGCGGTGTCCGCCAGCATCACCACTAAATGCATATCGGCAAGTGCCGTCATCGCCTTCAACGCCGGACCTGGCCCTGGCGGAAAATCCGCGATGATGACCAGGCCGGGATAATTAAGTACCGTATCCAGGCCGCGTTTCAGGAAATGCGGATCTTTACTCAGGTTCTCTTCAAAACGTTCGCGCTGTTGTTCCGTGACCTCGCCATATGGCATGACAAAAATATTGCCGCCGGTGGTGAGAATGGACTGACTCCAGTCGGCTTGTTCTTCGGAACGCGCCACAAAACCGCGACCATCATGCAGCGGCACACCAAAATGCAGGCGCAACGCATTTTGTACGTCAAAATCAATTGCCAAAACTTTGCTGCCTGCGCGGGCCAGACTCCAGGCCAGGTTGGCTGCCATTGTGGTCTTCCCGACTCCCCCTTTAGGCGAGCACACACAAACTAACGGCATAGCGCAATCTTCTCCAGTAACGGTTTCAGTAATGTCTCTTTCGACAGGTTCACAGGCTCAGCTGGCCGCGAACGGAATAATGCGCCAAAGCGTGACGGTGCCGCAGCGGGTTGCGCCGGTGCGACTGGGGCAGCAAAAACGGGGGGCGGTGCAACGGCCACCGGTGCCGGAACCACTGCCGGCTCCGGCACCACAGCGGGTGCCACAGGCGCTTCAACCGGTTTGGGCGGTGGGGGCGGAAACAGCGACGTTGTTGCCTGCCGCTCAACATGGGTGGCTTTCGGTGCCACAGGTGTGGCTGAAGGCGAGGGTTTAGCCGGGGCTGGCGGGAACAATGATGACACCGCTGTCGGGGCCTCCCCCGCTGCTGGCGTCGCTGCCAGGCTATCCAGAATCGAACCCCGTACGCTACTGGCGACCGGCGCGACCTGCGGTTGTTGTGGTGGTGTATCGAATTCGTTGCCGCGAATCGGCTGTGGCTGCGGCAGATCGATACGCTGGCCGCCGCCTAACGTTTCCTGATCTTCATCAGCAGCCAGCTGACGGATAATCGCCCACTGACTCTGGTCGGCTTCCTGCGTTTGCCCGGACATATCCTTAAAAGCGATATCCAGCGTCTGCGTTTTTTCCTTAAAACGCTGCAAATCGTCGTAGTTCTTCATGACCAGGGGCCTGTAAAAGGAGGGGGGGAATTTTTCGCGAATATATCACATACATTAAAACACAGTGAGAGAAATCTGATTATTAAAACGCCGAATTCAATAAAAGAGTTTTATCTTTGTGATTGAAAAAAGGGTGCAAAATAACTCTCATTCTGTTTATGACCTGAAATTAATTAATATCGGTTAACTGAAATAATCACGGTGATAATCTTTTCATAACTCACTGAAAAATTTCTAACCCTCTGCAAATTACGGATTTTTCACCTGCGTGATCAATCTCACACAAATTTGACAAAATTCGGAATTTGTCTTAACGGACGAAACAATTTTTAATACCAGCGAATGACTGATGCAATCGGGTAATGAATTTTGCTATGGGTTCATAATCGATACGTCAGTCGTTAATTTTTTTGAAGTATAGACTAACAAATGAAAAAAGCCCCGACGGGGTAATGCTGGTCAGTTAAGCAATCGGTGATAACGCAGTCTGGTGTCACTCAGGGGCTGGCGGTCCTCGCGCCGCTGACGCGGTGCCTTCACGGCATTCATCTGCCTGACGGACCGGCGTGGATGGAACATCCCTGTCCCACCCCGCCTTTCGCGCGCATCCATGCGCGCTCTCCTGGCAGACTCACTCTGTTCAGCGCAGCGGATTGCCTGCCCCTGAGCGGCCCCAGCCTGCTCCAAAGCTTCGGTGTGTGTTGCCAGAAAGGGCACAATTGTGAAGGCCATCGCCCCTCTGCTGCTGCAAAGGGCTATCCGCAGCGCTGAGGCTTTGACGTTGGGCCAGGAGACTCACGCAGGGATGCGTGAGTCAGTTCGGGGTGGACAGGGATGGACGTCCCCGAACGGTCCGTCGGCACGACGTTGAAGCCGAAGGCACCGCGTCAGCGGCGCGAGGACTGCCCGGCAGCCGCAGAGGGGCGATGGCCCACAGCAGAGTACGCATAAAAAAAGCTGCCATTCTTTAAACAATGGCAGCCTTATCCGAATATGGTCTTAACTGACCAGCATTACCCCAACGGGGGCCTTTTATCTCTGCAAGATAACTTATGCGCCAGTGATCGGCTGGTTCTCATCCTGGTCTACGGCAAAGCAGGCGATTTGCTGCTCACCGTACGTTTTCAACTTGGGCTGCAACTGTACACAGGTGCCAAAACGGCGACGACAGCGCGCGTTGAAGGCGCAACCTGGCGGCGGGTTAAGCGGGCTGGGTAGCTCGCCGGTCAGTTTGATACGTTCACGACGTTCATCCGGATTGAGGCGCGGCGTGGCCGACAACAACGCCTGAGTGTAGGGATGGCGCGGGTTGCTGAAAATCGCCTCTTTGCTCCCCTTCTCTACGCAGCGGCCAAGGTACATCACCATCACTTCATCGGCGATGTGTTCCACCACCGACAAATCATGAGAGATGAACACATAGGAAAGACCGAGATCCTGTTGCAGGTCCATCATCAGGTTCAGTACCTGCGCACGCACCGAGACGTCGAGCGCCGATACCGGTTCATCGGCGATCAGCACATCCGGGTCCAGCATCAGGCCGCGGGCAATGGCGATACGCTGACGCTGACCGCCGGAAAACATATGCGGGTAGCGATCGTAATGTTCGGTTTTCAGACCAACCTTCGCCATCATCTCCAGCGTTTTTTCCCGACGTTCCGCTTTGGTCAACGTGGTGTTGATTACCAGCGGCTCTTCCAGAATCTGGCTGATTTTTTTGCGTGGATTCAGCGAACCATAGGGGTTCTGGAACACAATCTGGATTTTCTGGCGACGCAGTTTCTGCGCCTGCGGGTCATGCTTCAGCAAATCCTGACCATGCCAGTACAACTCGCCTTCGGTTGGGGTTTCAATCATGGTCAGCAGACGGCCCAGCGTGGATTTACCACAGCCCGACTCCCCGACCACCGCTAGCGTTTTGCCGCGTTCCAGATTGAACGATACGCCATCCAATGCTTTGACCAGACGCTCCTGGCCGAACAACCCTTTCTTCACCGGGTAGTGTTTTTTCAGGTCAATCGCCTGTAGCAGATAATCCTGCTGTGTTTTCTCATGACTCATAAGTCGGTCTCCCGGCATCATCCAGTGGGAAGTGACATTTGGACTGACGGCCCGGAATGTCGCGCAGTTCAGGCTCTTCGCTACGGCAACGATCGGTCACGTAGGGGCAGCGCGGATTCAACAGGCAGCCGGTTGGGCGGTCGTATTTACCCGGCACCACGCCCGGCAGCGAGGCCAGACGCGCTTTATCCGCCGCGAATTCCGGCAACGCACGCAGCAGCGCCTGGGTATAAGGATGACGCGGGGCTTTGAAGATATCCGCCGCTTTGCCGCTTTCCACCACTTGTCCGGCATACATAACGATGATGTGCTGCGCCGCTTCTGCCACCAGCGCCAGGTCATGGGTGATCAGGATCAGCGCCATGTTCTCCTGCTTTTGTAGCTCCAGCAGCAGTTCAATGATCTGCGCCTGGATGGTCACATCGAGCGCGGTGGTGGGTTCATCGGCGATCAGCAGCTTAGGTTTGCAGGCGATCGCCATGGCGATCATCACACGCTGGCTCATCCCGCCCGACAGCTGATGCGGATACACATCCAGACGTGAAGCCGGATCGGGAATCCCCACCTGCTCCAGCAGATCAATCGCGCGCTGACGACGGGTGCTACGGCTACCGCCCTGATGCACCTTCAGCGCTTCCATAATCTGGAAACCCACGGTGTAACACGGGTTAAGGCTGGTCATCGGGTCCTGGAAGATCATCGCCACTTCCGCACCCACCAGCTGGCGGCGCTCTTTTTCGGAGATGCGTTGCAGGTCGCGCTGGTTGAATTCCAGCTTCTCTGCCATCACCCGACCGGGATAATCAATCAGGCCCATAATCGCCAGCGAGCTAACCGATTTACCGGAACCAGACTCACCGACAATGCCGACCACCTGGCCCTGCTCAACCTGATAGCTGATACGGTCAACCGCTCGGAACGGTGTTTTTTCGTCGCCGAAATGCACCGACAGTTTTTCTACATTTAATAACGCCATCTCGGTGCCTCTTTACTGCTTGAGTTTCGGGTCGAGTGCATCACGCAAACCATCGCCCATGAGGTTGAATGCCAGAACCGTGAGCAGGATGACCACTCCAGGGAAGGTCACGACCCACCAGGCACTTTGCGCATACTGCAACACGTCGGAGAGCATGGTGCCCCACTCCGGTGTCGGCGGCTGCGCCCCCATACCGAGAAAGCCCAACGCCGCCATATCGAGGATGGCGTTGGAGAAACCTAACGACGCCTGCACAATCAACGGTGCCAGGCAGTTAGGCAGAATATTGACGAACATCTGGCGCAGCGTACCCGCCCCCGCCACGCTGGAAGCGGTGACGTAATCGCGGTTCACTTCCACCAGCACCGCAGCACGCGTCAGACGGATATAGTGCGGCAGCGCCACAAAGGTCAGCGCCAGCCCGGCGTTCACAATCGACGGACCAAAAATCGCCACCAGCACCAACGCCAGCAGCAGACTCGGCAGCGCCAGCATAATATCGACCAGGCGCATGATGATGGCGTCAACCACACCACCGAGGTAACCGGCCATCAGACCGAAAACCACCCCGAGGATCAGCGACAGCACCACCACCAGGCAGCCCACCAGCAGCGACAGGCGTGCGCCATACATCAGGCGCGACAGAATATCGCGGCCAACATCATCGGTGCCAAGGATAAACTTCCAGGTGCCGCCTTCCTGCCACACTGGTGGATGCAGCAACGCATCGCGGAACTGTTCCGCAGGGGCATGCGGCGCCAGGAATTCAGCAAAGATGGCGATCAGCAGCATCAGGATGATGAAGACCAGGCCAATAACCGCGCCTTTATTACGTTTGAAGTAGTGCCAGAATTCCTGAATCGGGGTCATCGGCTTGGGTGCAGCGCTTACGCTTGCGGGATCAACAGCAGACATGATGCCCCCTTATTTCTTATGACGGATACGTGGGTTAACCACGCCGTACAACAGATCAACCAACAGGTTGACCAGGATGATCAGAATCGCCACCAGCAGCACGCCGCCCTGCACCACCGGATAATCGCGGCGTTGCAGCGCTTCAATCAGCCAGCGCCCAAGGCCCGGCCAGGAGAAGATGGTTTCTGTCAGGATGGCCCCGGCCAGCAGCGTACCGACCTGTAAACCGATAACCGTCACCACCGGCAGCATGGCGTTACGCAGGGCGTGCACCACGATCACCCGCATACGCGTCAGCCCTTTGGCACGCGCGGTGCGGATGTAGTCTTCGCCCAGCACTTCCAGCATGGAGGAACGAGTCATACGCACAATCACCGCCAGCGGGATAGTCCCCAGCACGATGGCAGGCAGGATCATATGCATCACCGCATCTTTGAAGTCGCCCGGCTCGCCCCAGATCAGGGTATCGATCAGCATAAAGCCGGTAAGCGGATGGCTATCATCAAGGAAGATGGTGTCACTGACACGCCCAGAGACCGGCGTCAGGTTGAGCTGCACCGACACCAGCATGATCAGCATGATGCCCCACCAGAAAATCGGCATCGAGTAGCCGGTCAGGGAGATGCCCACGGCGGTGTGATCAAAGACAGAACCGCGTTTGACCGCCGCCAGTACGCCGACCGGAATGCCGACGGCAATGGCGAAGATCATTGCGCAGATGCCCAGCTCCAGCGTGGCTTTAAAGCGCGGTACGAATTCGTCCCACACCGGAATGCGGCTTTTCAGCGAGATACCTAAATCACCGTGCAAAACGCCGTTGATGTAGGTGAGATATTGTTTCCACAGGGGTTGGTCAAGACCAAACATCGCCATCAACTGAGCATGACGCTCGGGCGAAATACCACGCTCACCCGCCATGATCAGTACCGGGTCGCCGGGGATCAGGTGAACAAACGCAAAGGTCAACAGGGTAATACCGATAAACGTTGGGATGACAAGGCCCAGACGTCGGAGTATGAACTGCAGCATAAGCCGTACTCTCAGTCATTTCCCGCAGCGTTGCCGCCGGGGACTACATTGCTCAAAACATGCATCCGGCACATAGCCGAACGCGACGCCAGAAGCGCTTCAATAAAAAGAAATTAGCCGGAAAAAAAGTGCGGAGTGCGGGCGGCGAAGAAGCCGCCCGAGGGCCGACGGCGTCGGCCCTGACCGCCATAATCCGAAAGGTTATTCCTGGATATCGACGTTTTCGAAGTGATGTTTACCTAACGGGTCAACCACATAGCCGGTCACTTTCTTGCTGACTGGCTCATACACAGTCGAGTGCGCAATGATCAGCGCCGGAGCCTGGTCATGCATAATCACCTGTGCCTGTTTGTAGTACTCAATACGTTTGTTGTGATCGGCTTCAGCACGGGCTGGCTGAATCTGATCTTCAAACGGCTTGTAGCACCAACGTGAGTAGTTAGAACCGTCTTTCGCCGCTGCACAGCTGAACAGGGTGGCGAAGAAGTTGTCCGGATCCCCGTTATCACCGGTCCAGCCCATCATCACGCTCTGATGTTCACCCGCTTTGGCACGCTTCAGGTACTCGCCCCACTCGTAGGTAACGATGTTGGCTTTGACACCGATTTTCGCCCAGTCAGCCTGAACCATTTCCGCCATACGACGGGCGTTCGGGTTGTACGGACGCTGTACCGGCATCGCCCACAGGTCGATAGTGAAGCCATCTGGCAGGCCCGCTTCTTTCAGCAGCGCTTTGGCTTTAGCCGGATCATACGGGTAATCCTGCACCGCGTCGTTGTAACCCCACATGGTTGGCGGGATCAGGTTTTTCGCGGCCTGGCCAGCACCCTGATAAACCGCATCAATGATGGCTTGCTTGTTCACCGCCATAGTCAGAGCCTGACGCACTTTCACGTTATCAAGCGGTTTTTTCTCGGTGTTGAACGACAGGTAGCCGACGTTCAGACCCGGTTGTTCCATCAGATTGATGTTTTTGTCTTTCTTCATGCTGGCGATATCAGCCGGGTTCGGGTACGGCATCACCTGGCACTCGCCTTTCTGCAACTTGGCGTAACGCACGGAAGCATCTGGCGTGATGGAGAAGACTAAGCGATCGATCTTCGGTTTGGTGCCCCAGTAATCCGGGTTCGCTTTGTAGAGGATGCGCGAGTCTTTCTGGTATTGCAGCAGCTGGAACGGACCGGTACCTACCGGGTTCAGGTCCACTTTTTCCGGCGTACCGGCTTTCAGCATGTTATCCGCGTACTCTTTCGACAGGATAGAGGCGAAGTCCATCCCGAGGTCGGCCAGGAACGGAGATTCCGGACGGGTCAGCACGAAGCGAACGGTGTGATCGTCCACTTTCTCGATTTTGCTGATCAAGTTCGGCATGTCCATGCCTTCGAAGTACTCGTAGCTGCCGCCAGAAACGCCGTGGTACTTGTTGTTTTTATCGAGCTGACGCTCGAAGGAGAAAATCACGTCATCAGCGTTGAAGTTACGCGTCGGTTTGAAGTCTTTGGTGGTTTGCCACTTCACGCCTTGGCGCAGATGGAAGGTATAGGTTTTGCCGTCAGCGCTCACATCCCACTTTTCAGCCAGGCCCGGTTCCACTTCTGTGGTGCCGATTTTGAATTCAACCAGACGGTTGTAGATCGGTACGGAGCTGGCATCGTAGGTAGTACCAGAGGTGAACAGCTGAGGGTTAAAGCCTTCCGGCGAACCTTCTGAACAGTAAACGAGGGTTTTCGCCTGGACACCCGCGGCAACGGTCATAGCAATCAGGCTCAGACCGACCTTCAGCATCCTGGATTTAGCCAGGGAGTTGATCATGTTTTACTCCATTGTGATGTGATGTTGTGTGCGTTGCGCCTGACCTCTGATTTTTTTATGCGGTTCAGGCAAGTCACTTTTGTGACCAAAATGCGAATCGTTGTTTTTGTTGCGCTGGCACCGTGGAATCTGCCAGACGCGTCGGACTCTGCATCTATTGACGCATCAATTTGTCAACAGTTGCAAAGAACGTCAATACAAGGTGGGGTTATTTACAGAGAGTGTGAGTAACCGCAAGCAACGATAAAAAACACCCTTCAACCGGTAAGCCAATATTTAAAAAGGTGATAAAGCGCGCTATGCCGAGTGATTATCTGGTAAAACCACCAAATGACAGTGATTATCACCGCTAAAAAACATACAAATATTACCGGTAAATGTTGAATATATGAACGATTCCCCGTGCGTTATGACGTTCAGGCAGAGAAATATGCTGTACTAATGGCATAAGAAATCAGCAAAAAGCAAAAAGCGGTCATAAGAAGAATGTGTCGCGAATTAAGCGGCAGGCTGAGAAGTGGCAAGGGATTGATAGCCGTGAACAGGAATAATGACGACTAATGGACGATTGCCAGACGTAAGGGGTGAATTGTTAACTTTTAAAACTTAATCCTGGGCCACACCAGGCCGTAGCGGCGCGATAAATCGCGCCGCTACGGATGATACAGACGAAAAAAAACCCGCTTTTACAAGCAGGTTTCTTAAATTTGGTCGGTGAGAGAGGATTCGAACCTCCGACCCCTTCGTCCCGAACGAAGTGCGCTACCAGGCTGCGCCACTCACCGATGGGGGCGCATCTTACTGCGCCACTCCGGGAGCGTCAATCCCTTTTTGTGCAATTCCATGCGATCGCCTGGAAAGCAGGCAGCGGAGAAAAAGCCCCCGCTGCTCAATAAGTTCAGGCAAAATTACAGCGGTTTGGCCTCAGAGGTAACCGCCGGTGCCTGACACCAGTTGTTCGCCGCTTTAATACCGCCGTCCGGTGAGGTATAGCCCAGACAGCCGAGAATGGTATCAAACAACTCGACGTGACGATGCGTCTTGCCAACACGCTGCTGCGCCTGTAAACGCTCAAAATTGCTGCGATTGTTGGGGTCGGCCAAATACTTATCCGAGGCCCAGACGATCATCGGTACCCGAAACTGCTCCGGTGGTGCCATCTCACGCGGTGTACCGTGCAGATGCATATTCTCGCTGATCGACTCACCGTGGTCAGCGGCATAAAACACAATCGCCTTCTTATCACGCAGCTGATCAAACACGCTATCGAGCATCGTATCGACGTATAAAATCGAGTTGTCATAAGCGTTAATCAACTGCGCTTTACTACAGGTTTCATCCACCCCCATACACTCCGGTTGGTAGCGGGCGAAGCTGCGCGGATAACGCTGCGAATACAGGTAATGTGAACCTTTGGTATGCAGCACCACCAGATGCTTACCTTGTGGATAACGCTCCAGCGATGCCTGCAATTCCGGCACCAGCAGCATATCATCCACCGGTTTTCCCTGATTACGCTTCTCAGAGCCAATTTGTTCGCGGAAAGAGAAGTTATTCACATCGGCGTTATCGTAAAACCACACTTCACTTTGCATGGCGAACAACTCGGAGGTGAAACCCAGTTCTTTCAGTACCGCGAAAATGTTCTGCTCTTTCAGGGTACGACCGGGATTATTCATCGTGCCGCCTTCGCGTACGAACATGCAGCGCAGCGACAGCTTAGTGGCGGTATCACAAGACTCGCCGCGGAACGCCACCAGGTTTTTCTCTTTCGATAGCTTCGGCGTGGTATCGCGCTGATAGCCCAACAACCCCATATGGTCCCAGCGCGTGGTTTCACCAATCACAAACACCACGTAGGTATCATCAATTCCTGCCGGGGCCACATAAGTAAACTTTTTCGCCGGGTCCAGCAGCGCCTGACTGTCCACTTCTTCATCCAGTTTGGTCCAGGCAAACAGCCCCAGCGCGGCAATCCAGTTTGAAGGCAGATAGGAGTGCGCCACCACACCGCCGTAGCTGGGCAGATCGATATTGGTGATCTCTTCGTTGGCTTTTTGCAGCTTGTCAAAATAGCGAATCGGCAGCCACACCAGCGCCACGCTCAGCAACAGAATCAGGGTTGGTTTGATGCGCTGGCCTGGGGTTTTCAGCTGCTCAATCAGCGTCTTACTCAGGTTGTTGCGCCAAATCATCAGCAGCGGCAGGGCACTCACCAGCACCATCCACAGCACGAAATGCAGGCCGATCACTTCTTTTGACAGATCCACATCGGTGGTCATTACCGAGGCGACAATGCCATAGCCAATCACCACGTTAAAAAACGCCATGTAATAGGCGGCAGCAACCGAAATCACCACCAGCAGGCTGGCAAGCACGCGGTAAGCCCATTTACCGCCGAGCGACAAGAGTCGCATCAGGAAGAAGGTCAGCAGCACGGCGGCGACCACTTCAACCAGCGCCGAAGCCCAATTTGTCAGTGAGGATTTCGTCAGAAAGCCGTCAAATCGGCGATAAAAAATCGGCAAATTCAACAGAATGCCGATATACAGCGCGAGCATCAATGACAGTTCCTGCTGCGTTAAGGTCTTAATATAATTCATGAATTTATTTATTCCCGGCTGGTGTCGGAGCGGTAACCCTAAAGTGGGACTATGTAAAGGCAATAGAGTTCGCTTTTACCGCAGAAAAGCGTGATGCAAGGAACTGTTCGGGAGGAATCTGAACCGAGGGCATAGCAATTTTGCCGTAGCGGCGCGATTTATCGCGCGGGATTATTGTACAGGATAAAACCCGCGCGATAAATCGCGCCGCTACGAATAAGGCAGGTTTAGTTAATGATATTCAGCGTCACATCGATATTGCCACGGGTGGCATTAGAGTAAGGGCAGACGATATGCGCAGCATCGACCAGTTTCTGCGCTTCAGCGGCATCCATCCCCGGCAGATGAATATTCAGTTTGGCTTCAATACCAAAACCGTTGGGGATCGGGCCGATACCGACTTCACCTTCAATCCACGCATCTTTCGCAATGGCGAATTTATCGCGCGCCGCGACAAACTTCATCGCACCGAGGAAACAGGCAGAATAACCAGCAGCAAACAGTTGCTCCGGGTTAGTCACTTCACCGCCTGCACCGCCCATCTCTTTTGGCACGCCCAGTTTCACATCCAGCACGCCATCAGAAGAGGTAGCGCGGCCATCACGACCACCGGTGGCTTTGGCTTTTGCGGTATAAACAACTTTTTCTAAAGACATGATAACCTCACTAATTCGCTATTTTATCGCGCGCTACTTACATAGCGCAGCCTGATATGATACGGGTGCAGCGCACCCGCACTGAACTACTTCGCGCGATTCAGATTATCGCGCAGATCATCCAACTGGTTTTTCAGCGCCAGCAGCGTCTCATCATCACAAGCCGCAGCGCATTTGATCGCTTCCGGAATGGATTCCGCTTTCTGGCGTAATGCCCTTCCCTCGTCGGTCAGGGTCACGACAACCTGACGTTCATCCTGACGCGAGCGCGCGCGGCGCAACAGCCCGGCGCTTTCCAGCCGTTTCAACAACGGCGTCAACGTGGCGGAGTCGAGAAACAGCTGCTCGCCGATCTCCGATACCGTCACATCATCCTGCGTCCACAGCACCAGCATCACCAGATATTGCGGATAGGTGATTTCCAGCTGTCCCAGCAGCTGACGATAGACCTTGTGCATCGCCAGGTTCGCCGAATAGAGGGCGAAACAGAGATGCTGATCCAGCTTGAGTGGCGTCTGCGACACTTTTTTGTCATCTTGATTACTGTTCATGCGATTTAATATAGATAGCGCGCTAGACAATTGCAAGCTACTTTTTACGGAGCAAACAATGATGCGGGATTCACTGGAAGATCAGGCGCGTCACTATGCCACCCAGGCTCATGCCGAAGCCGGACAGCGGCGCAAATATACCGATGAACCCTATATCGTCCACCCGGCGGCGGTGGTCGAGCTGGTGCGTAGCGTGACCGATGACGAAGCAATGTTGGCAGCGGCCTGGCTGCACGACACGGTGGAAGACACCGCCAGCACTTTGGCAGACATCACCCGCCTCTTCGGCCCACGCGTGGCTGAACTGGTGGATATGCTCACCGACAGCGCTCAGCCACAGGCGAAAAACCGCGCGGCACGCAAGCTGGCCTACTTTCGCCATACCGCGCAGGCGTCACCCGAGGCGCAAACTATCAAACTGGCTGACATCATCGATAACACCCGTGCCATTGTGCAATTCGATGCCGACTTCGCCCGGGTTTATCTGGTGGAAAAACAGATACAAATTCAGCTGTTAAATGAAGGGGATAAACATCTCTGGCAGCAGGCGGATAACATAATTCGCCAGGGGCTGACCCAGTTGGCGCAGCCGCCGCACAGCGTGCCGGAGAGTTGGTTTGTGAAGCAGGCGGCCAAATATGGGGTGATGCTGACCAACCCTGACACATAACGTAGCGGCGCGATTTATCGCGCGAATTTAAATATCAAAAACAGCGCGATAAATCGCGCCGCTACGACTGCCGGTGCTCATGACAAACAAAAAAAACCCGCCATCAAGGCGGGTCAGAACCGAATAGTCGGTGTTTACTCAAGTAGTTGTCGACCCAGATAGGGATTAGCCTGCAACAGCTTCATCAATTTACGCGCCGTAGCGGAAGGGCGCGTACGTTGCGCCTCCCAGCTTTTCACTGAAGAGACGCTCACCCCCATCACGCGGGCAAATTCATCAACCTGCATGCCGGTCATCTCTCGTAAACGCTGTGGCTCGGGAACTGACGCCTTTTGAAGGGCGATTTCAGATACAGAAGGCTGTGCATCACGTGTCAAAACAATCTGCTCAAGACTACTAAGTAACTCGACCATTGGATCTTTTATTTCCATAGAGAACTCCTTAAAACTCACTATGAATCACGTGAAAGTAGAGAGGTAAAGCGTCCGCAAACGCTGAAACCGACCGGTTCAGGCTGCATCCCGCAACGGTTTAAGAAGATTTATTATGAAACCGCTACGGGACACAGCCTGTTGCACACTGCGATAAAGATGCCAGAACAATGCAACAATTGGCCGGGTTTTAAGTATGGGTCAGATCCCCGGCTTTGCTGCTTTTTTAATGATGATTTATTGATCTAAATTATGCTCAGACCGGATCGATCACCATAAGTAACTGACCCGCCTGTACTTGCTGCCCGACCTGTCGTTGCAGGCTATGGATTTTTCCGCTAACTGGCGCGACGATCGGGATTTCCATCTTCATTGACTCGAGAATACCAACGGTAGCCCCCGCTTCAATGTCACTGCCTGGTGCCACCAACCACTGCCAGACACTGCCTGCCACCTGACTCTCCACGCCACAACAATCGGCGGGAATACGGGTCTCTTCATCGGCCGACTCCGGCAACTGGCTATCAAAGGTAAACTGCCCTTCAGCGCGCCAGCGCGCCAGCTCGCTGTCGAACGCCTGCTGACGCTGCTGCTGAAAGCGGTCAATGTCCATCGCCTGCTGTGCCAGCAACGCCTGATAATCGTCGAGGCGGAATTCCCCCTCCTCCATCCGCAGTGGATAATCCCCCCACGGAAAACGTTCACGAATCTCCAGCAGCTCGTCAGCGCTCACTGGATAGAAACGGATCTGGTCGAAGAAGCGGAGCAGCCAGGGTTGGCTAAACGCTGACGTTTGGCGGTCACGGTTCCACATCTGCAAGGTGCGCCCGACAAACTGATAACCCCCTGGTCCTTCCATGCCATATACGCACAGATAGGCACCACCGATACCCACCGAGTTCTCCGCCGTCCAGGTGCGCGCCGGATTGTATTTGGTGGTCACTAAGCGATGACGCGGATCAAGCGGAGTCGCTACCGGTGCGCCGAGATACACATCGCCCAGCCCCATCACCAGATACGCGGCGCTGAACAGAATCTCTTTCACCGCCTCAACGCTCTCCAGACCGTTGATACGACGGATAAATTCGATGTTGCTCGGACACCAGGGCGCATTGGGTCGGACAGACTGGCTATAGCGTTGGATCGCGATACGGCAGGCTTCATCATCCCAGCTGAGCGGCAGCCACACGGTGCGCGAAGGCACGGCGGCATCAGCTAAGGTTCCCAGTACATTATCTGCGTGCAAGATGTGCGCCAGAAGCTCACTTCTTGAACAAAGCTGCGCGTCGTAATGAACCTGTAAGGAACGGATGCCTGGCGTCAATTCCAGCTGACCCGGCAGCGGATGGGCCTCCAGCCACTGCATCAACGCATGGACACGAAAACGCAGCGCGATATCTAACAGAAGATCGCCATACTCCACCAACAGAAAACGGTCACCGGCGGCGCGTACACAAAGCGATGGCAGCGCACCGGTTGCTGCATGTTGGTGCAGCACTGGATCAATCAGGGGCAGCGCTGCGCTTACCGTTAACGGTTGAGGTTGCAGGCTGGCGATCTCCTCACGTTGCGCTTGCGCCAGTTGATCGGCGCTCGCCAGATCGATCGGCAGAAACTGCACCCGATCCCCGGCTTTCAACTGACCGAGCTTCCACAGATCGGCCTCAACCACCGTGGCCGGACACACAAACCCGCCGAGTGACGGGCCATCCGGGCCGAGGATCACCGGCATATCGCCGGTAAAATCGACGGTGCCAAAAGCATAAGCATTGTCGTGGATATTGGAGGGATGCATCCCCGCTTCGCCACCATCACTACGCGCCCAGGTGGGTTTCGGCCCGATAAGACGAATGCCGGTGCGGCTGGAGTTGTAGTGCACCTGCCACTCAGCGGCGAAAAACTCACGGATATCGTCGTCGGTAAAGAAAGTCGGTGCGCCATGCGGCCCATAAATCACCCGCAACTGCCAGTGGCCGCTCAGCTCAGGCAACAACGCCTGCGGCAGCTGCGCCTCGGGCAATTCGGCCGGTGCCGCCAGATGCAGTACATCCCCCGCCCGTAGCGCGCGCCCGGCATGACCACCAAATTTGCCCAGCGTAAAAGTGCTGCGGCTGCCCAGATAACGCGGTGTATCCAATCCACCGGCCAGCAGCAGATAACTGCGGCTACCGTCACGCACGTCGCCCAGCGTCAGAGTTTGTCCGGCCTGCGCGCAGATAATCTGGTTCATTGCCAGCGAGTGTTGATCAAGCTGCGCCGCCAGGGGGGCGCCAGTCAGGACAAAACTACAGCGTTGGTTGAAACGTAAGGTTGGTCCACGCAGGGTGATTTCCAGCCCGGCAGCCAGCGGATCATTGTCCAACAGGCGGTTACCCAACTGGAAGGCACGGCTGTCGAACGGGCCGGAGGGCGGGACGCCGACATGCCAGTAGCCGACACGGCCCGGCGCATCCTGTACCGTGGTCAGGGTACCGCCGCTGATTATATCCAGCGTCGGCGGCTGCCACTGCACGCCGCCAAGGGTGGCGGTAATGATGCGTCCCTGCTGCACCTCCGCGAGGGTCAGCAGATGGCGCAGCCATAACAGGTTGGTTTCGATGCCATACAGTTCCGTCGCGTTCAGCGCCTGCGCCAGTCCGGTCAACGCCTGATCGCGATCTGCACCCTGCACAATCACCTTTGCCAGCATCGGATCGTAGAACGGCGAAACCTCCATGCCACCTTCGACGCTGCTGTCGACGCGCAATGTGACGTTTTCCACCTCAGCAGGAAATGCCACATAGCTCAGCAGACCGGCGCTGGGCTGGAACTGCTTCGCCGGGTCTTCGGCGTACAACCGCACCTGAATGGCGTGGCCGTTTGCCACTGGCTGCAAACTGGTGAGCGGCGCTAGCGTCTGCTGTGCCAACTCAACCATCCAGCGCACCAAATCCACGCCGTACACCATCTCGGTGACGCCATGTTCCACCTGTAAACGGGTGTTCACTTCCAGGAACCAGAACTGCTGGCTGCCCTCGTCATAAACATATTCCACCGTCCCGGCGCTGCGGTAGTTCACCGCACGTCCCAGCCGGACTGCGGTAGCCTGTAACTCCGCACGTACCGCGTCACTCAGGCCCGGTGCCGGGGTTTCTTCCATCACTTTCTGATTACGGCGTTGTGCCGAGCAATCACGCTCGCCCAGCGCAATCACCTCGCCTGCGCCGTCGCCAAAGATCTGCACTTCGATATGACGCGCACGGGCGATAAATTTCTCTAAAAATACGCCATCGTCGGCGAAATTGTTGCCTGCCAGACGTTTTACGCGGGTAAAGGCATCAGCCAGTTGCTGCGCATCATCGCAACGCTGCATACCAATGCCGCCACCACCCGCGGTGCTTTTCAGCATCACCGGATAGCCGATTTCCGTTGCGGCAGCCTGTGCCTGCTCCAGTGAAGTCAGCAGTCCACTGCCCGACAGCAACGGCACATTATTTTCTTGCGCCAGTGCGCGGGCGCGATGCTTCAGACCAAAGGCCGCCATCTGCTGCGCGTTCGGTCCGAGAAAATGCAGGCCCGCGGCCTCGCAGCGGTTAACAAATTCGGGGTTTTCACTCAGGAAACCGTAACCAGGGTGCAGCGCCTGCGCGCCGCTCTCGGCGGCAATCGCCAGCAGCTTGTCCTGGTTCAGATAGGTATCGCGCACCTGGCCTGCGCCCAGCGACCAGGCTTCATCGGCCAGCCGCACATGGCGCGCATGACGATCGGCTTCGGCATACACCGCAATCGCCTTAATGTTCATCGCTTGTAAGGTGCGGATAATGCGCACCGCAATCGCGCCACGGTTGGCAATCAATACACGCTCAATCATGACTTCTACTCTCTTTCCGGCAGGTCGTCCTGCGCTGGCATTGACGGCAGATAACGGGTCGTCCCGTTGCGTCAGATGATCACCACACGCTAACTAAAATCGGCGTGGGGTTGTAACCGTTGCAGGGGTTGTTGAGCTGCGGGCAGTTGGAAATCAGCACCAGGATATTCATCTGCGCCACCAACTCGACATATTTACCCGGCGCGGAGATACCGTCAGCAAAGGTCAGCCCACCTTCGTGCGTCACCGGCACGTTCATGAAAAAGTTGATGTTGTGGGTGATATCGCGGCGCGTCAGGCCGTACTCCGGGTGCTCCGCTACTGCCAGCATCCAACTGTCGCGGCAGGCGTGCATATGACGCTTTTCGAGGTCATAACGCACCGTGTTGCTTTCCGTGGCACAGGCACCGCCAAGGGTGTCGTGGCGGCCACAGGTATCGGCGACGATGGTCAACATCGGGCGATCGTCATTGGAACGCAGCACGCTGCCTGCGGTAAGGAACACGTTGTGCTGGCCACGCAGCGTGTCGCTCATGCTGTAGCGCTCGGCAGTATCGTCGGCATTGAAAAACAGCGTGTCCGCCGCCTGATTGCCTTCCAGATCGGTAATACGCAACGTCTGACCTTTTTCGATGCGATGCAGCCAGTAATCCCCGGCACCAATCTGCTGCTGAACATGCGCCTCAGCCGGATTAAGTAAACTTTCTTTGATCATCACAACTCTCCCTGCAATTGATAAAGGGCGTTATTGCGCAGACCGCGCTGGTTTTCCGCGCGTTGCAGGCAAATCTCCGGCAGCGGCGCGCGTTGCGCGTCAATCTGCAATCCCAGCGGCGCGCGCGGATAGTCACCGCCTGGCGTCAGTGGATGCGGGCAGGTATGCAGCAGCACCAGTGTATCCATCGCGAAACGCAGCCGTACTTCGGCACCCTGCGCGCCCTGCTGCTCACGTTGCAACGTACCGTTGTCGTCGGCGCGTACCTGGGCGAAAAAGTTGATGCAGGCCGCCATATCCCGCTTGCCAAGACCATATTTCGCCAGCTCGACAAGGAAACTGTCGTAGCCGTTCTGATGACGCTGATTACGCGCCTGCTGATAATCGCTGGAGCCAAATAACGCGGCGGTCTGCTGCGCATTCAGCGTGCCGCACACGCTCTCGTGCCAGCCGAAGCTGTCGGCTTCAATGCCACAGAAGATGCGCCCCATGTCGGAGTAGAGGCAGTGCCCGGCAGTCAGGCGAAAGGTGTGCTGACACTTGAGGGTGTCCGGCGCGTTGTAACGCTCCAGCAAGTTTTCCGGGTTGTAAAACAACATGCCAACATTGGCTCCGCCTGCCACATCAGTGAGGGTCAGCGCGCTGCCGCTGCGCATCACAAATGACCAGTGCGAGCCAGCCGGTAATTGGGTTTGATACGAAGTCGTCATCATTCTCTCCTTCAGGCAACCTGCGATTCCGGCAACGCTGCATCGGCAGGTCGCTGCCGATCGAGCGGCAGGTCGTAGGTAATGGTTGCGCCCCAGGCTTCCGGCGCGTGGGGATCGTGGCGCAGTTTGTCGAACACCAGCAGACGCGAGGCGAGGCTGAAACCCTCTTTCAGATCGTGGGTGATCATAAAGATGGTCAGACCGTGCTGCTGCCAAAGCTGGGTGATCAGCTGGTGCATTTCACTACGGATGCCCGGATCGAGCGCGCCAAAGGGTTCATCCAGCAGCAAAATACGCGGCTGCTTCATCAATGCCTGCGCCAGCGCCAGACGCTGCTGCATCCCGCCGGACAGTTGGTGCGGATACTTACTTTGCGCATGTTCAAGGCCCACCTGCGCCAGCATCGCCTGCGCACGCTGACGGATCGCCTGACGCTTACGTCCCCAGACGCGCCCCAGCCAACGGGCGGTGCTGAACTCTTCCGCCAGCATCACGTTGCCCAGCACCGTCAGATGCGGGAACACCGAATAGCGTTGAAACACCACGCCGCGATGGGCATCGGGTTCATCGGGGATCGGTTCGCCATCCAGCAGCAATTGACCTTTGGTGGGGGCTTCGGTGCCGAGCAGCATATTGAGGAAGGTGGTTTTGCCGCAGCCGGACGCCCCGACAATCGCCACAAACTCCCCCTCTTCCACGCTGATGTTCAGACGTTCCAGCACCACTTGCTGACCGTAGTGCTTCTCAAGATTTTTCAGTTGCAGTAAGGGCATGATGCGCTCCTTATTTGGCCTTTCAGGCACTTATGCGTCGCGGCGCTACCGACCGACCTATTAGGCTTTACTTGGCGTAATACCACGGCCAACAGCGACGACTAATCAGCCGCAGCAACAGGTCGAGGGCAAAGGCCAGCAGGGTGATCCAGGCGACGTAAGGCAAAATCACGTCCATCGCCAGATAGCGACGCATCAGGAAGATGCGATAACCGAGTCCTTCGGTGGCAACAATCGCTTCTGCGGCGATCAGGAACAGCCACGCCGAACTGAGCGACAGACGCACCGCATCGAACAGGCGCGGCATCAGTTGTGGCAGGATCACCCGCCACAAAATCTGTGCGCTGTGGCCGCCCAGCGTCTGTGCTTTCACCAGTTGCTCGCGCGGGATTTTCTCCACCTGGAGTTGCAAATCACGCGCAATCAGCGGGGTGATGCCAATCACAATCAGCACCACTTTCGACACTTCGCCAAGGCCAAAGCAGATAAACAGAATCGGCAGAATCGCCAGCGGTGGCACCAGCGCGAACAGCGTCACCAGCGGGGCCAGCACCGCGCGTACCACCGGCAGCGCGCCGGTGAACAGGCCAATCGCCAGCGCCAGCATCGCGCTGATCAGTACGCCACTCAGCAAACGCATCAGGCTGGCGGCGGTGTCGGTCCACAGCAGATATTCACCGGTGCGCGGGCTGGGCTGAAACGCCATCCGGTTGATGGCGTCGCCCATCGCGTTAAAACCCGGCAGCAGCTTATCCGCCGCATTGAGGCTTAAACGCGCATCCGACGCGAACAGATAGACCAGCAGCACCGCCAGCAGCGGCAGCACACCGAGCAACAGGCGGCCCATCGGCAGCGGTTGGTAGTTGATCAGTTTACGCATCGGATTTTCCTCCGCTTACAGCTGGCCTGCGGCCGCCAGTTTGGTGAACTCATCGGTGAAACGCAGTTTGATGTTACCTGCGTTGCCCCAGTTACCGGCCGGTGTCTCCACGCCAACCACATCTGCGCTCGGCGCCGCCTCACCCAACAAACCGTGTTTGAAGGAGAACTCGGCGACCAACTGCATCGTGGCTTTCAACTGGGGACTGTCGACGAAATCGAGGGTGGTTTTGGCATCGCTGAACAGATGCGTTGCCGCCAGTTGCTGGTCAAAACCCGCAAGATCGGTGCCTGACTCCTGCGCCATAAAGGTGCGGGCTTTTTTCGCCGTCGCCCCTTCACCTGCCATCGTTTGCAGGGTTTCATACCAGGCACCGGTCAGCGCTTTGCCCAGCTGAGGGTATTTCTTCAGGGTGTTGGTGTTGACCACCAGCAGGTCAAGAATTTCGCCCGGGATCTGCGCCGAGGAGAAAACCAGATGGCTGTTCGGCACCTTCTTCGCTTCCGCCAGCAGCGGGTTCCAGGTGACGATGGAGCTGACGTCCGGCGTGCCAAACGCCGCCACCAGATCGGCATCGGCGGTGTTCACTACCTTGACGTCTTTCTCGCTCATACCGGATTTCTCCAGTGCGCGAGCCAGCAGGTAATGTGATACCGACAATTGCACCAGGTTGATCGGTTTGCCCTTCAGCGCCGCCACGCTATCCGCGCCTTTCAGCAGGATACCGTCGTTACCGTTGGAGTAGTCGCCGACAATCAGCGCGGTGCTATCAACGCCGCCGGTGGCCGGAATGGTCAGGGCATCCATGTTGGTCATGGTGCAGCCATCAAAGCCGCCTGCGGTGTATTGGTTGACCGACTCGATATAGTCGTTGACCTGTACAAACTGGATGTCGATGCCGTATTTATCGGCCCATTTTTTCACGATGCCGTTCTGTTGGGCGTAATCCCACGGCATCCAGCCTGCATAGATGGACCAGCAAATCTTGAAGGAAGGTTTCGCGGCGGCCAGCGTGTTAACGCTGAACAGCGCGATGGTGCAAAGCAACAGCAAACGAAGGCAGGCTTTGATCATGGTGGTTCCTCTGACGTTAGCGGACGAATAAAGCAGGAGGCGGCGAGTAACGATCTCGCTTTCCTCCCGGGCTTTTATCCCGCCGTGTAACCGTCAGAGGACGGTCGGTCACTCTCGGACCAGCATCTCGCGATCGGAACCCTAGTGACCCATTGCAAATTGTCTGGCGACATCGGTTACCCGCTATCGCTCCTGCATCTGCTAATAGTCAGGCAAAAAAAGTGCCAATATTATATGAAATTGAAATATATGGATTATTTATAAAAAACCGCGCCAGGACGGCCTAAAGATGCACAGCGATGCAGCAACCACGCACCAGGATGTTGCAGGCAAACAGGCTGGAAGTTGACGCCCTTCTCACTTTTCATCTGGCACGAAAAACTTTTTCTTAACGATCATAGGGTTATTTATTCATTACCGAACCAATTAAAAATTGGTTCACTTCTTGCCTAAGCTGATAACAGCCCCCTCCCGTAGCGGCGCGATTTATCGCGCAGGTCTAAGCAGCCGTGAAACAGCTTAAGCGCGCGATAAATCGCGCCGCTACGATTAGGGCAGCATGACGCGTTTAATCGCATCGCAACATCTTTGATGAATAACCAGGCGAACCAATTATGAATGACACGCCAAAACCTGCCATCAACTCCAGTTCCGCACTGGAGCAATTGCGCCAGCTGATTCAACAGCAGGAGCACACGCCCGATCGCGCACTGCCGACCGAACGTGAACTGGCCGAACGCTTTGGCGTGGGTCGTCGTGAAATCCGTCGCGCGCTGGATGTGCTGGAAGAAGAAGGCCGCATCTGGCGTAAACAGGGCAAAGGCACCTTCGTTGGCCCGGCCGCACCGGTGCAGCCACTGGCGCTGCATGATTTGCCACAGCAGTCGAATCTGCTGGAAGTGATGGAAGCGCGGCTACAGCTGGAGCCAGGTTTGGCGCGTCTTGCTGCGCTGCGCGCCAGTAAAGAACAGATCGCCCTGATGAAGCGCCTGATTGAACGCATGCAGGGCATTGTCGCGCCGGAAGATGGCGACCAGCACGAGCTGTGGGATAGCGCCTTTCACCGCGCCATTGCCGAAGCCGCCGGTAACCGCCTGATGCTGGGACTGTTCGATGCCATCGATGCGGTGCGCCGCGATCCTGGCTGGCAGCATCTGCGGGTGCAGGCGCGTACCCCGGCGCGCCTTGATAACTACGACAACCACCATCAGCGCCTGCTGAACCATATCGCCAACCGCCAGCCCCATGAGGCGGCCGCAGCGATGCGTGAGCACCTGCTGGCGCTGCAACAGGCGCTGATGGAAACCCTGTACACCGGCCATGAGGAGACGCCATGAGCGCCCAACCTGTGTTATCGGTCAACAACCTGCGCGTGCAGTTTCGCGGCTCGCCGGTCACGGTGCTGGACGACATCTCCCTGACGCTGCACGCCGGGGAAACGCTGGCGCTGGTCGGCGAATCCGGCTGCGGCAAAAGCATCACCTCGCTGACGCTCATGGGCCTGCAACCCGGCAGCGCACAAATTTTACAGGGTGAGATGCGCTTTGATGGCCGCGACCTGCGCGCACTCAGCAGCAGCGACTACGCCAGTCTGCGCGGCAATCAGTTGGCGATGATTTTTCAGGAGCCGATGACCTCGCTGAACCCGGCCTTTACGCTGGGCGACCAACTGAG
This sequence comes from Pantoea phytobeneficialis, assembly GCF_009728735.1. NCBI lineage: Bacteria > Pseudomonadati > Pseudomonadota > Gammaproteobacteria > Enterobacterales > Erwiniaceae > Pantoea > Pantoea phytobeneficialis. Next base: position 113,232 of record NZ_CP024636.1, on the reverse strand, counting down.
CGAAGCGGTGATACGCCACCGTAACGTTGATCGTCGTACCGCGATGGCGACCGCGCTATCGATTCTGCAAAAGGTGCAGATTCCGGCGGCAGAAATGCGTCTCAAGGCTTATCCACATCAGCTTTCCGGTGGGATGCGCCAGCGCGTAATGATTGCCATGGCATTGATCAATCAGCCGAAATTGCTGATCGCCGATGAACCGACCACCGCGCTCGACGTCACCATTCAGGCGCAAATCCTCGACCTGCTCAACACCCTGAAACAGGAAACCGGCACGGCGGTGCTGATGATCACCCACGACCTCGGCGTCGTGGCGGAAGTGGCGCAGCGCGTGGCGGTGATGTACGCCGGTCAGGTGGTGGAGAGCGGCACGGTGGAAGCGATTTTCAACGATCCGCAACATCCCTACACCATCGGGCTGATGGGATCGATCCCCAGCCTCAGCGCGCGCAGTGGCGCGCTGGCGACCATTCCCGGCGCCGTACCGCTACCGGAGAACATGCCCGCAGGCTGCCGTTTCGCTACCCGCTGTCCGTTTGCAGAACAGCGCTGCCATCACAACCGTCCGACGCTGCGCGCGCTGGCAACCGATCATCAGGTGGCCTGTTTTCGCGCCCCACTGGAACAGCACGTTACGCTGGGAGAGATCGCATGAAACCGATTTTAGAATGTCGCGACTTAAGCAAAACCTTCGCCGGACCGCATCGTCTGTTTAAACGCAATCACGGCGTCACCGCAGTGGATCGCGTGTCATTACAGGTGATGCCAGGCGAAACCCTGGCGATTGTCGGTGAGTCCGGCTCCGGTAAATCGACGCTGGGACGTCTGCTGCTGCGCCTGCTCGGTGCCAGTAGCGGCGAGGTGATGTACGAGGGCGAGAGCATCACCCACGCCAGCGGGGCGCGCCTTAACCAATTGCGTCGCGAATTACAGATTATCTTCCAGGACCCGTTCGCCTCGCTCAATCCCCGCATGACGGTACAAGAGATTGTCGGTGAGCCGTTATGGTTGCACGACAAACTGAACCGTGAGGCGCGCCATGCGCGCGTGGCGGAGCTGTTGCGCACCGTCGGTCTGCCCTCAGCCTGGGCGGAGCGTTATCCGCACGAGTTTTCCGGTGGTCAGCGCCAGCGCATCGGCATTGCGCGCGCCCTCGCCTCGCGGCCGAAATTATTACTGGGCGATGAGCCGGTATCGGCGCTGGATGTCTCAGTGCAGGCCCAGGTGGTGAACCTGCTGGAGAGCCTGAAGCAGCAATTTGGACTGACGATGATCATCGTGGCGCACGGTCTGGCGGTAATTCGTCATATGAGCGACCGCGTGGCGGTGATGTACCTCGGCCAGATTGTCGAGCTGGCAACCGTCGATGAAATTTTCGATGCGCCGCTCCATCCCTATACCCAGGCGTTAATTGCTTCTGCGCCGCAGATGCAGCCCGGAGCCAGCCGTTCCATCCCGATGTTGCAGGGCGATCTGCCGAATCCGGCCAATCCCCCCACCGGATGCCGTTTCCATACCCGCTGCCCGTGGGCCACCGCCGAATGCCGCCAGTTTGAACCGATCAACCAGGTACTGAGTGGTGGGCGACAGATCGCCTGCCACCGCTGGCAGGAGATTAACCGTGACCGCAGCGCGATTGTGATTGCGCCACCCTCCGCCGCCTTTTTACGTCGCCGTGCGCTGTTCGAGCAGGCGGTCAATCAGCAAGCCTAACCCTCTGGAGATAAGCCGTGAAGAAAGCGTTATTAACTGCCCTTAGTGGTCTGATGTTGCTGGGTGCCAGTGCGCACAGCCATGCTGAAAGCGTGATTCGTATCGGGTTGGGTGCTGACCCGGACATGCTCGATCCGCATCTGGCGCGTACCTACTATGGGCGTTTTGTGTTTGCGGCCATGTGCGACCGTCTGGTCGATGTCGATGAGAACCTGAAAGTGATTCCTGGCCTCGCCACCGATTGGGCGTGGAGCGACGACGGCAAAACCCTGACCATGAACCTGCGCGACGGTGTGACCTTCCACGATGGTGAGAAATTCGATGCCAACGCGGTGAAATTCAACATCGAACGTGCGCTGACCCTGCCGGGTTCACTGCGTAAAAGCGAAATCTCCTCGATTCAGAGCGTCGAAGTGACCGGGCCGTTGCAGGTGAAATTCCACCTGAAAACCCCGGATGCCGCGCTGCTCAGCCAGTTGACCGACCGTGCCGGTGCAATGTTAGCGCCAGAAGCCGCGAAGAAACCCGACTTCGCCACCCATCCGGTCTGCTCCGGTCCGTACCAGTTTGAAAGCCGCGTGCAGCAGGACCGCATCGTGCTGAAACGCTTTGATCATTACTGGAACAAAGGCGCGTACCACTTCGATAAAGTGATTTTCCTGCCGATTCCTGATGCCTCCGTGCGCCTCGCCAACCTGCGCGCGGGCGATCTCGACCTGACCGAAGGCGTGGCGGCCAGCGATGTGAAAACTGTCGAAGGCGACAGCAAGCTGGCGCTGGCGAAAGTTACCGGTCTTGGCTATCAGGGTATCACCTTCAACATTAACAACGGCAAAGTCGATGCCAACAGCCCGCTGAAAGATCCGCGCGTGCGGGAAGCCTTCTCGCTGGCGATTGATCGCGATGCGCTGAATCAGGTGGCATTCGAAGGTTTGTACACCCCGGCTAATCAGGCGTTTTCCCCGGTCAGCCCGTATCACGTCAACCTTCCAACTCCAGCGCGTGATGTGGAGAAAGCCAAAGCGCTGCTGAAGGCGGCGGGCGTCACCACCCCACTGAATCTGACGTTGCTGGTCACCAACAACCCGACCGCGCAGCAGGTCGGTCAGGTGCTTCAGGCGATGGTGAGCGAAGCAGGTTTCAACCTCAATCTGCAAATGAGCGAGTTCGCGACCCTGCTGGATCGTCAGCAGCGCGGTGATTATCAGCTCAGCCTGTCCGGCTGGTCTGGCCGTCCTGATCCCGATGGCAGCATCTATTCGTTTATTAACAGCAAAGGCACCCTCAACGATGGTCGCTACAGCAACCCGCAGGTGGATGAATGGCTGAACGCGGCGCGTTTAACCAACGATCAGGCACAACGCCAGGCGCTTTACACCAAGGTAGTGAACCAACTGCAAACCGATATGCCGATTGCTTACCTCTACTTTGAGCCACGTATTTTTGGCATGACGAAAAAATTGCAGGGCTTTAAAGCCTGGCCGGACGGGCTGGTGCGCCTGGCAGGCGTGAGCATGGCGCAGTAAGCCGCTAAGGAGCGATGATGCTGGAACTGATTGTTAAACGGCTGCTGCTGGCCATCCCGACCCTGCTGTTGGTGAGCATGATGGTGTTCGCGCTGCAAAAGCTGCTGCCGGGCGACCCGGTGCTGGCGATGGCCGGTGAGGAGCGCGATCCGGCGGTCATCGCTCAGCTACGCGCCGAATACCATCTCGATGACCCGATTCCCACGCAATATTTCGCGTGGATCGGCAATGCGCTGAAGGGCGACCTCGGTATGTCACTGCGCACCAAAGAGCCGGTGACCGCATTGATTGCCAGCAAGCTGCCGGTGACGCTGGAGCTGTCGCTACTGGCGATGCTGATTGCGCTGCTGATCGGCATCAGCATGGGGATTATCGCGGCGGTACGTAAAGACAGTTGGGTGGATCACACCACCAATTTTGTCGCGCTCTCGGGGATCTCGGTGCCGCACTTCTGGCTGGGGATTCTGCTGATCCTGTTGTTCTCGGTGCATCTGCAATGGCTGCCGGCGTCCGGTTTTGTGCCGGTGAGCGAAGACATGGCGCAGAACCTGAAAACCCTGCTGCTACCCGCGCTGGTGCTCGGCACTGGCCTTGCCGCCACCCTGATGCGCCATACCCGCGCCTCAATGATTGCGGTGCTGAAAGCCGACTATATCCGTACCGCGCGCGCCAAAGGCCTGCTGGCACCGAAAGTGGTGCTGAAGCACGCCTTTCGCAACGCGTTGATGCCGATCGTCACCCTCACCACCCTGCTGTTTGGCGAGTTGTTGGGTGGCGCGGTGCTGACCGAGCAGGTTTTTACCCTGCCCGGCTTCGGCAAGATGATTGTCGATGCGGTGTTTAACCGCGATTACGCCGTGGTGCAGGGCGTGGTGTTGGTGGTTGCCATCGGCTTTCTACTGCTCAACCTGCTGGCCGATGTGCTGTATCTGTTAATTAACCCGAAAATGCGAGGCTAACCATGAGCGAGGTCTTAACCGCTGGCGCTGTGCCTGCCGTAGCAAAGCCGAATCGCCGGGTGCTGAAGAAGTTTCTGCGTAATAAAAGCGCGCTGATCGGCGCGGTGATTGTGGTGCTGTTTGTCGCGGTGGCGTTGCTGGCCCCCTGGCTGGCCCCCGCCGATCCGATCAAAGCCAACTTTCTCGCGGTGCGCAAAGCGCCCTCGGTGCTGCACTGGTTCGGCACCGACGAACTGGGACGCGATATTTTGTCGCGGCTGATTTGGGGCGCACGTACTTCGCTGCTGGCGGGCTGCATCTCGGTACTGATCGCCATTCTGATTGGCGTCCCGCTTGGACTGATCGCCGGATACTGGCAGGGCTGGTGTGACGGCATTATCTCGCGCTTTATCGAAGCGCTGCTCGCCTGCCCGTTTCTGATTCTGGCGATTGCGCTCGGCGCGTTCCTCGGTCCGAGCCTGTCCAACGCGATGATCGCGATTGGCCTGTCGGCGATGCCGATTTTCGCCCGCCTGACGCGCGGCCAGGTGATCGCCATTCGTCATGAAGAGTATATCGACGGCGCACGCGCCATCGGCCTGCCGGATCGCTGGATCATCCTGCGCTACGTGCTGCCGAATGTGCTGTCGCCGATTCTGGTGCAGGCCACGCTGGCGATTGCTTCGGCAATTATCACCGAAGCCAGCCTGTCGTTTCTCGGTCTGGGCCAGCAACCGCCATCGCCCTCGTGGGGCGCGATGCTGAACACCGCCAAAGGTTATCTGGAACAGGCTCCGTGGATGTCGATCTTCCCCGGTCTGGCCATTTTTCTCACCGTGCAGGGCTTCAACTTGCTGGGTGACGGACTGCGCGACGCGCTCGATCCGCGCAATGACTCACATTAAGGAAAGGTTATGAGTGAACTGGATTTTAACGTTAGCTACGCCTCACACCGTGCCCCGATGATGGGACGCAATGCGGTCGCCACCTCGCAGCCGCTGGCGGCGCAGGCCGGTATCCGTATGTTGCAATTGGGCGGTAACGCCGTAGATGCCGCGGTTGCCACCGCTATGGCGCTGACGGTGCTGGAACCTACCGGTAACGGCATTGGCAGCGATGCCTTTGCCATTATCTGGGACGGCAAAGCGCTGCACGGCCTGAATGCCTCTGGTCGCGCCCCGGCGGCATGGAACCCGGAACGCTTCGCCGGGCAAAAAACTATGCCGGAAATTGGCTGGGAAGCCGTCACCGTTCCGGGCGCAGTCTCGGCCTGGGTCGCGCTGGCGGAACGCTTCGGCACCCTGCCACTCACTACCCTCGCTCAACCGGCGATTGAATACGCGCGCGATGGCTTTCCGGTTTCGCCGCTGATTGGTCAACTGTGGCAGCGCGGCTACAACAAACTGAAAGGTCAACCCGGCTTCAGCGCCTGCTTTGCGCCGGATGGCCGCCCGCCGCGTGCCGGAGAAGTGTTCCGCAATCCGGCACAGGCTGCCACCCTGCAAAAAATTGCTGAAACCCAGGGTGAAGCCTTCTATCGCGGGGAGCTGGCGCAGCAAATGGCCGCCTTCGCTGCCGAGCATGGCGCGGCGCTGACGCTGGAAGACCTCAACCAACATCGTGCAGATTGGGTGACGCTGCTGTCGCAGCCCTTCGCCGGGGGATCGGTGCAGGAACTGCCGCCCAACGGCCAGGGCATCGCCACGCTGATCGCCCTCGGCATTCTGGAGCATTGTGATATTGGTCGTTACACGCCGGACAGCGTGCCGTGGCTGCATCTGTCAATTGAAGCGATGAAGCTGGCGCTGGCTGACCTCGAACGTTACGTCGCCGATGAGGACCATCTGGAGTTCCCGGCTGAGTTGTTGCTGAGCGACGACTACCTGAAGCAGCGTGCCGCCTTGATCGACCCGGAGCGCGCCTCTGATTTTACCTACGGCTCACCACAGCAGAGCGGCACGGTGTATCTCTCCACCGCCGATGCCAGCGGCATGATGGTGTCCTTTATTCAGTCTAACTTTATGGGCTTCGGTTCTGGCGTTGTGGTCCCCGGCACCGGCATCAGCCTGCAAAACCGTGGCGCAGGCTTCTCGCTCGATCCAGAGCACCCCAATGTGGTGGCCGGCGGCAAACGTCCGTTCCATACCATCATTCCGGCATTTGCGCTGGACGGTGACGGCCAGCCGCTGATGTCGTTTGGCGTGATGGGCGGTCCAATGCAGGCGCAGGGCCATTTGCAAATGGCGCTACGCATCATGCTGCATAAACAGAACCCACAGGCGGCAATTGATGCCCCGCGCTGGCGCGTGGTACAGGGGCGCGAAGTGGTGGTTGAAGCCGGGATGGATCGTAATGCGATCGCAGCGCTACGTGGCATGGGCCATCAGATTGTGGTGGAGGACCCGCTTCAGGGCTACAACTTCGGCGGTGCCCAGGCGATTGTGCGCGACCCGCAAGGGTTCTATATCGCTGCCACTGAAAGCCGCAAAGATGGACAAGCATTGGTGTATTGACGCCAGCCAGTGATTCCCCGCGCAATAAATTGCGCCGCTACGTGCACTGAAGCGTCGCGGCGCGATTTATCGCGCAGTTTTTACCTCACCCCGCCGTTGTGTGCACCAGGCCATTGTTCTATCCTTTAGGACCTTTCCCATCGAATTGAAATCTGCCATTAGGTGACTTACAGGAGTTGAATATGGCGTCAGGAATTTCCCGCATCTGGATGCGTAGCGGCATGCTGGTCGTCACGCTGCTCGCAGTGCTGCAACTTACCGCCTGTGGCGACAAAGAGGGCGATCAGCGTAAAGCCTTTACTGATTTTCTCCAGAACACGGTCATGCGCAGCGGCGAGCATCTGCCCAGCCTGAGCGAAAACCAGAAGCAAACGTTCGGCAACTACGCGAGTGATTACGCCATTCTTTATGGTTTCTCGCAGCAGGTGAATCAGGCCGTTGAACAGGGCATGCGTCCGGTGGTCGATGAGTTGGCGGCCATTCGCGTACCGCAGGATTACCTGACGCGTCGTGACACGCTGCGCCAGGCCAGCGGCAATCTGAGCGTGCTGACACAGCAAATTCAGAGCGCCAAAATGCAGGCCGACAGCAGCCATGCTGCGCTGAAACAGCCAGATGACCTGAAAAAAGTGTATGACAGCGTCTATACCAAAGTGGTCACCCAACCGGCCAGCACCCTGATCCCGTTGCTGCCACAGTTGCAGGCGCTGAGCCAGGCGGCGGTACAGACCGGTGATTACCTGCAATCGCAGGGTACACGCGTGACTTTCAATGATGGCGGCGTGCAATTCCCGACCCAGGATCAGGCCACCCAATACAACACGCTGATGAGCACCCTCTCCAGCAATGCCCAGGCTCTGACCCAGGCGCAGAATACTGTTCAAAGCGGTTTTCAGTAATTCTTCAGGCGGGTAATCATGGATTACCCGCTTTTCAGACTTTTGTCACTTCCTTACATTCCGCTTTTCTGATTCTTCCTGCTGCGGCAGAGTGTGATCTGGCGCATTTTCGACCAAATATTGTTTGTGATCCTCATCACATTTATGAAACAAACCCCATAAGTAAAAAAGTGATAAATGTCACATTTAGCCTCCTGATTTGTCTAAATATTCAGCATCGTACTTTTCTTACACGGCATTTTTGTGATCAATATCACCTAATAGCACCCTTCTCACCCCAACTTAGCGTGATCTATATCACACTTTACCCACGCTCTACGCAGCGTCATAAACTAGTGCTAGAGTCCGCCTGCATACAGTAATGCCACGGCCCCCGCCGTAACGTCTTAACAAAAACAAACGCGCTCTCTTATTGCAGCGCGTCTCAATAAGGGGTGGGTTTATGTCCTCATCAGTGAAGGTCAAAGTTCAGAGCTTTGGTCGCTTTCTGAGTAACATGGTGATGCCTAACATCGGTGCGTTTATCGCCTGGGGTATCATCACTGCACTGTTCATTCCAACCGGATGGATTCCAAACGCGACGCTGGCGAAACTCGTTGGCCCGATGATTACCTACCTGCTGCCGCTGTTGATCGGTTTCACCGGTGGTCGTCTGGTGGGTGGCGATCGTGGTGGCGTGGTCGGCGCAATCACCACTATGGGTGTGATTGTCGGTGCGGATATGCCGATGTTCCTCGGCTCCATGATTGCCGGTCCGCTGGGCGGCTGGGCGATCAAACACTTTGACCGTGCCGTTGATGGCAAGATCAAAAGCGGCTTCGAGATGCTGGTGAACAACTTCTCCGCCGGTATCATCGGTATGCTGCTGGCGCTGCTGGCGTTTATCGGTATCGGTCCGTTGGTGGAAGGTCTGTCCCATATTCTCGCCGCAGGCGTAAACCTGATGGTGCAGAATAACCTGCTGCCGTTGACCTCCATCTTTGTTGAACCGGCGAAAATCCTGTTCCTCAACAACGCCATCAACCACGGTATCTTCTCTCCGCTGGGTATCCAGCAGGCGAGCGAAGTGGGCAAATCGATCTTCTTCCTGATCGAAGCCAACCCAGGTCCGGGTATGGGCGTACTGGTGGCGTATATGATTTTTGGTCGCGGTAGCGCCAAACAATCAGCCGGTGGTGCTGCCATCATCCACTTCCTGGGTGGTATCCACGAAATTTACTTCCCGTACGTACTGATGGCACCGCGTCTGCTGCTGGCGGTAATTCTCGGTGGTATGACTGGCGTGTTCACCCTGACCGTACTGCACGGCGGCCTGGTTTCTCCGGCTTCTCCGGGTTCCATCCTGGCAGTGCTGGCGATGACGCCAAAAGGTACTTACTTTGCTAACGTGACCGCGATTATCGCTGCGTTCGCCGTTTCCTTTGTCATCTCTTCAATCCTGCTGAAAACCAGCAAAGTAAAAGATGAAGACGACATCGAAGCCGCCACCAAGCGTATGCAGGACATGAAAGCCCAGTCTAAAGGCCAGAGCGTTGCAGGTGCGCCGGTTGCCGGTGATGCGATGAGCGTTGACCTGAACCACGTACGTAAAATCATCGTGGCTTGTGATGCCGGCATGGGTTCCAGTGCAATGGGTGCAGGCGTACTGCGTAAGAAAGTGCAGGATGCCGGTCTGAGCAACATTTCGGTGACCAACAGCGCCATTAACGCCCTGCCGGGTGATGTGGACCTGGTGATCACCCACCGCGATCTGACCGAGCGTGCGATGCGTCAGGCACCGCAGGCCCAGCATATTTCGCTGAACAACTTCCTCGACAGTGCCTTGTACACCAATTTGACCGAGCGTCTGGTGGCGGCCAATCGTAGCGAAGCCCATCGCGAAACCGTGCAGACCACGCTGGCTGACAGCTTCGATGCCGGTAACGCGCATCTGTTTAAACTGGGTGCAAACAACGTGTTCCTTGGCCTGAGCGCCAGCAACAAAGAGCAGGCGATTCGCTTTGCCGGTGAGCAACTGGTAAAAGGCGGCTACGTGCAGCCGGAATACGTGGATGCGATGCTGGAGCGTGAAAAGCTGACCCCGACTTATCTCGGTGAGTCGATTGCCGTACCGCACGGCACGGTGGAAGCTAAAGATCGCGTGTTGAAAACCGGCGTAGTGTTCTGCCAGTATCCGGCGGGCGTGCAGTTCGGTGAAGAGTCTGACGAAGTGGCTCGCCTGGTGATCGGTATTGCTGCGCGCAATAACGAACACATCCAGGTCATCACCAGCCTGACTAACGCGCTGGACGACGAAAGCGTGATTGAGAAGCTGGCGAACACCACCAACGTGCAAGACGTGCTGGATTTGCTGTCTGGTAGCAAAACCACCGCCTGAACAAATCGTTAATATCCCTGGGGCGGGTATGCCCGTCCCCACTTTCCGGGGCGGACATGCCCGCCCCATCGTCATTTGATATGGGTCAAATTATGAAAGCGTTACATTTTGGAGCAGGTAACATCGGCCGTGGTTTTATCGGTAAGCTGCTGGCTGATGCCGGTATCGAACTGGTATTTGCGGATGTGAATCAGGTGGTTCTTGATGCCCTTAACGCCCGTCATGAGTATCCGGTTCATGTGGTTGGCGAGCAGGCGAAAGTTGAGATTGTCAAAAGCGTCAGCGCGGTGAACAGCACCAGCGACGCTATCGTCACGCTGATTGCTGAGGTTGATATCGTTACCACGGCGGTTGGCCCGCAGATTCTGGAGCGCATCGCCGGTGGCGTTGCCAAAGGTCTGGCCAACCGCCGCGATAACGGTAATGTCCGTCCACTGAACATTATTGCCTGTGAAAACATGGTGCGTGGCACCAGCCAGCTCAAACAACACGTCCTGAAAGCGCTGCCAGAGCAATATCACGCCTGGGTTGAAGCGCACGTCGGCTTTGTTGATTCCGCAGTGGACCGTATCGTGCCGCCGTCAGAAGCAGGCAGCAACGACCCGCTGGAAGTCACCGTTGAAACCTTTAGCGAGTGGATCGTCGATAAAACCCAGTTCAAAGGCGAGTTGCCGAACATCCCAGGCATGGAACTGACCGATAACCTGATGGCGTTTGTCGAGCGTAAGCTGTTTACCCTCAACACCGGCCACGCCATCACCGCCTATCTCGGCCAACTGGCCGGTCACGCCACCATTCGCGATGCCATTCTTGACCAGAAAATCCGTACCGTGGTGCAGGGTGCGATGGAAGAGAGCGGCGCAGTGCTGATCAAACGTTACGGTTTCGAGGCAGATAAACATGCCGCCTATATTCAGAAAATCCTCAGCCGTTTTGAGAACCCGTATCTGAAAGATGACGTGGAGCGCGTGGGTCGTCAGCCGCTGCGTAAGCTGAGCGCGGGCGATCGCCTGATCAAACCGACGCTGGGCACGCTGGAATATCAGTTGCCGCACGCCAACCTGGTGCAGGGCATTGCCGCCGCGATGCATTATCGCAGCGCGCAGGACCCGCAAGCGCAGGAGCTGGAAGCCCTGTTGGCGGAAAAAGGCCCACAGGCCACGCTGGCGCAGATCTCCGGGCTGGATGCCAACAGCGAAGTAGTCACCTCAGTGGTGAGCGCTTACAACGCTATGGCATAATGCGCGCCACTTAGACTCATCACGCCAGACGGCGGTAGCTGAACGATGCAGGCAATAATGGAAGAGAAGCAAGCTTTTGAAAACCGGGTGCTTGAGCGCCTGAACGCCGGTCGTTCGGTGAGAAGCTTCCTGATCGCCGCCGTTGAGCTGTTGACCGAAGCGGTTAACCTGCTGGTTTTGCAGGTTTTCCGTAAGGATGATTACGCCGTCAAATACGCCGTGGAGCCGTTGCTGCTGGGCAACGGCCCGCTCGGCGAGATGTCGGTTCGGCTGAAACTGATCTACGGTCTTGGCGTGATCAATCGCCATGAATATGAAGATTGTGAGCTGTTGCTGGCACTGCGTGAAGAGTTGAACCACGACACCTTTGAGTACCGGTTCACCGACGATGAGATTCTCGGCCCTTTTAGCGAGTTGCACTGCGTCGCCGCCTGGCCGCCAAAACCCGACTTTACCCGTGACGACGACGAACTGCGCGCCATGCAACAACAGCGCTATTTGCAGATGGTACGTTCGACGATGGTACTGTCGCTCACTGAACTGATTTCCCGCATTTCTCACAAGCAGGCATTTAAAAAGCCCGCCGTCTGAGCTAAAACCTTGCGCGATTTATCGCGCACAGTCAGCGCGGTGCACAGCCGTGCTGATTTGGTGTATCCTTTCCCTGTTTTCCTTAACGAGTTTCCCCGATGAAAGAACAAGAAAAAGCTGAGATCAAACGCCTGAGCGATCAGCTGGATGCCCTGAACCGTAAAGAACCCCAGCTGCTGGAAGCCGGTGATGCCGAAAAACTCGGCGTACTGCTGAAAGAGAAAGAGGCACTGGTGGTGGAGATTGAACGTCTGCGCAATGTGCGTGACGAGAAGCTGAGTAAAGAGGCGCAACAGCTGCAAAAGCTGCCGTTCAGCCGTGAGATCACCAAAAAAGAGCAGGCGAATATGGGTGCGCTGAAGAAAAGCGTGCGCGGCCTGGTGGTGGTACACCCAATGACCGCGCTGGGACGTGAAATGGGTCTGACGGTGATGACCGGCTACGCGAAGCAGCCGTTCTGATTCCTTACGCGGCGTGCGATACGTCGCGTACCTCTGTCACACCCGCCGCCTGTAACACCTGCTGCGCCAGATTATCCAGCAATTCATAACGACGGCGATACTCCGCACGCTTCTTGCTGGCAATCTCATCCAGTGATTTACGCGCCATCTGTAACGGCAACGTAAATACGCCATCCGCCCGCGCTTCTCCGCCTAATGACTGCCAGAATTCACTGTAGCTGGCAAAGAAGTGGTCGCCTTTGCTGCGTCGGTAGCGCAGACTGCGAAATACGTGGGTGGTATCTCCCACCGCGCTAATCGCCTGCACGCCGCATTGTTGCGCCAGAATAAATACCACTTCCATCAACAGACGTTTTGGAAATAAACCCTGGGCAGATTTAGTAGCATCACGAATTACATCATTAGAAATATGTTTTCGTGGCCCCTGCAACCCGCCAATTAATAAGCTTCTTTGTTGGTTCTCATTAAAAATAGAGAAAGACAATGAGGCGATTAATTTCTCTTCATAGCGTAATTCCAGCGTAATCTCGCCTTCACGGTCAAAACGGCCCGGACAGCAGTGAATCACGAATGATTCGTCATTTTTACCTTTAAAGCTGGCCAGCAAATTATCACCCGGACTTTGCAGCAACTGACGCAGGGTGGTATTTTCCAGCGCAGCCATCAGGTGGTAATGGTCAAGAATTGCCTGGGCGCGCTGCGCCACGCTAAAACCAGCCCGCAGATAAGGGCGATGCAGTTTGGCAGGCAGCAAGCCTTGTACCGTCAACATTTGCGGCAGCTGTGGCAGCGCGGCCAGTTGATTCAGGTAACGGTGAGTCGTAACAGGATAAACAAGCGATCTTAAAGCAAATTTAAACCGGAAACTTTTGCTGTGCCACAATTTATTTGGCACAAACTTTCCAGTGACTAACTGAAAAAACAGCGATGTAGACGAATCATTATTCGCCGCAGAAGTGGTTATCATGGACATAATTATTATTTCGTCGAGAAAAACTGACGCGACTATATGCCCCAAATTATCAACGACAGGTTAATAAGTTAGCGGCTGAGGGTTTAGCTGGCGAGAATAGGTGGTTTGTTTAGAAATGGTTTAAAAAAACCGGCGGAACCTGTCCACCGGTTGATGTCATTCAGAATGGCGATGACTTACTTAGCAGAGGCGAAACGCGCAGCAGCTTCGTCCCAGTTCACGACGTTCCAGAATGCTTTGATGTAATCAGGACGTTTGTTCTGATACTTCAGGTAGTAAGCGTGTTCCCACACATCCAGACCAATGATCGGGAAGCCAGAAGCGCCAGAGATCGCTTCGCCCATCAGCGGGCTGTCCTGGTTAGCGGTAGAAACCACAGCCAGTTTGTCACCTTTTTTCACCAGCCACGCCCAGCCAGAGCCAAAACGGGTGGTAGCGGCTTTCTCAAACTCTTCCTGGAATTTTTCAACGCTGCCGAAATCTTTCTCAATTGCAGCTTTCAGTTCACCCTGGAGGGTGGTGCCGATTTTCAGACCTTTCCAGAACAGGCTGTGGTTCGCGTGACCACCGGCGTTGTTACGCAGCGGGCCTTTTTTGTCTGCTGGCAGTTTGTCCAGTTTAGCGATCAGCTCTTCAACCGGAATACCGTCGAATTCTGTACCTTTCAGTGATTCCAGCGCCGCATTGGCGTTGTTCACGTAGGCCTGGTGGTGTTTAGAGTGATGGATTTCCATCGTCTGCTTGTCGAAATGCGGTTCCAGTGCGTCGTAATCGTAAGGCAGGGATGGCAGTGAATAACTCATGTTCTTCCTCTCCATTAGTGTTTGAGCAGCACGACCTCGCTGGCGTGCCGCGTAAGCAGTTGGATCATTATAGTTAAATTCATGATCCGGAAAAGGGTTATCAATGCCTTAGTAATGATAAGGATTTGAGGAATTTGGCGTAGCGGCGCGATCAATCGCACCGCTACAAAGGGGAACTTTTTACCGACCCAACTCGGTCAGCGATTTATCCAGCGCACCGACCAGCCAGTCGATATCACTTTCCTGGAACGCCAACGGCGGACGCAATTTCAATACGTTACCGTACGGGCCAGCCACCGACGTCAGCACATGGTGATCACGCAGCTTCTCGATTAAATCCAGTGCCAGCGCTTTATCCGGCGTTTTGCTGCTGCGATCGGAGACCAGTTCAAAACCAATAAACAGACCCGCACCACGCACATCGCCAATCGCCTCGTGCCTTGCCATCAGTTTCGCCAGCTCGGCCTGCAATTTCGCCCCCACCACGCGGCTGTGTTCCTGCAAGCCCTCTTCTTTGATCACCTTGAGCACCGCCTGCGCGGCCGCCATCGCTACCGGGTTGCCACCGAAGGTGTTGAAGTAAGGGATCTCGTCGCTGAACGCTGCCAGCACATCGCTTTTCGCCAGCAGGCCAGAGACCGGAATTCCGTTACCCATCGGCTTGCCGGTGGTGACCACATCCGGTACCACCCCATGACGGGCGAAGCCCCAGAAGGCATCCCCGGTACGAGCAAAGCCCGGCTGCACTTCGTCAGCAATAAAGATACCGCCGTTGGCATGCACCACATCCACCGCTTTTTGCAGGAAGCCCGGCGGGTTCGGCAGTACGCCATCAGAGGAGAAAATTGAGTCGGCGAGGAAACCGGCGAACTTGATACCGTGCGCCTTCATGTCATCGATCTGCTTCTGGATTTCATTGGCAAACCACTCGCCCAGATCCGGCGCATTAACGCGGTAATGATCCGGTGGCGGCACCAGACGCGTCGTCGGTGCCAGCGGCTGACCGGTGCCCAATGCCGGAGAAGCGCCGGACGTCAGGTCGCTGGTGCCGTGGTAAGCCTCCTGCGACACGATAATCCCGGTACCGCCGCTAAAGGCGCGCGCCACGCGAATCGCCAGGTCATTGGCCTCAGAACCGGTACACATATACATCGCACGGTCGATGGCATCCGGTGTGGTCGCCAGCAGTTCTTCGCTGTAATCCAGAATACGTTCGTGCAGATAACGGGTATGGGTGTTCAGCATCTTCATCTGCTGATTCACCGCCTCAATCACCGCCGGATGACAATGACCGATACTCGCCACGTTGTTATACACGTCCAGATATTTGTTACCTGCGGCATCCCACAGATACTGCCCTTCACCGCGCACCAGATGCACCGGCTTACGGTAGAACAGGCGATACGACTCGCCCAGCACTTTGCTGCGTTTATCGGTCAGTTTGCGCGTATCGGCGTCCAGACCGTCGGCGTGCTCAGCACGAAAACTGTTGGTATCCATGATGGTGGAACGTGTAGCCATGATAACTCCCGTTGCGAGGTGAAAGGGGTGCATGCGTAATAACCGTCTGCTGATATCATGCCGGTTTTTACGACAAATGCAACCAAATACACAAATACAACTAAATACACATGACGGAATGATGAAGCTCAGGTAATCTTAGGCCCACGCTGAACTCGCTACAGGGAAATGTCATGTTGCAGGAAACCCGTTTACATCGCATTCGCGCGCTGCTGACGACACATCATCAGGTCAGTACCGAACGCGTCATCAAAGAGCTGGGCATTTCGCGGGAAACGGCGCGGCGAGATATTATCGAGCTGGAAGCGCAGGGTGTGGCACGGCGTGTCCACGGTGGTTTAGTCGCGGTCGACAGCCAGCCGGAAGCGCCGCTACGCGTACGTCGCAGCGCACAGGCGAAGGAGAAACGCGCCATTGCCGTGGCTGCGGCACAACATCTGCAACCCGGCCAGACGTTATTCCTCGATTCTGGCACCACCACCACCCTGCTGGCCGAAGAACTGCGCACCATGTCCGGGCTGACTATCATCACCAACAGCCTGCAAGCCGCGCTGGCGCTCAGCGCATCGGAAGAACATGAGCCGCTGAATAATCAGGTGATTTTGCTGGGCGGCATGATGTCTGCCGGGGCACAACAGACGCGCGGGGAAATAACGGTGGGCGAGATTTATCGCTATCGGGCCGATGTGGCGCTGTTGTCACCGGTGGGCATTGAGGCCAAACACGGAGCCACCAGCTTTCACCCGCATGAAGCCGCGATTGCGCGCGCCATGGTGCAGCAGGCCAGCCGCACCATCCTGCTGGCGGATCACAGCAAACTGGGCGTGGTGAGCCGTACCCAATACGCCCCGATTGCCGGAATTGATCTGCTGATTTGCGATGCGGGTCAGGCGAAACCCGGTGCGCTCAGCGCGCTGCAACAGGCGCTGGCGCAGGTTCAGGTGGTTTAGCGCAACCGCTGGGGGTGGGTATAGATGGTGGCGCGGCCCGGTTTACTGAAACCGACCAGCGTCAGGTTGCTACGTTGCGCCACCTCCACCGCCAACTGCGTTGCCGCCGACACCGCGAACAGAATTTCAACGCCGCACATCGCCGACTTCTGCACCATCTCATAACTGGCGCGACTGGAAACCAGCACCGCGCCCTGCTGCCAGTCGGCCTTGCTGCGATAACCGAGCAGCTTATCCAGCGCCACATGACGCCCCACATCTTCACAGCCGCCGCGCAGCTCACCTTGCGGCGACATCCAGGCAGCAGCGTGAGTGCAGCCGGTCAATTCACCCACCGGCTGGAAGTCGCGCAGACGCGCTAATCCGGCATCGAGATGCTCAAGGGCAAAGGTTTGGGTAAAAGGCAGCGGTGTAATCGGTTTGCCTATCTGATCCAGCTGCTCCACACCACATACGCCACAGCCGGTACGGCCTGCCATCGCCCGGCGTTGTTCCTTCAGTGCCATAAAGCGACGGCTGGAGAGTTCGATTTGCACTTCAATGCCGTTGCAGCCGGGCACCACATCAAGACCAAAAATATCCTGTGGTGTGTCGATGATGCCTTCAGAGAGCGAAAAGCCAAGGGCAAACGCCTCCAGGTCATTGGGCGTCGCCATCATCACCACATGGGAAATGCCGTTGTAGACCAACGCCACCGGAACTTCCTGCGCCAGCCAGTCAGGCTCCGCGTGAGTGATATCACGCCGCTGCCACACCTGCGCCTGACGCGCGCCTGAGATCTCACTCACATTAGCCTGATCTTTCTGTGTCACTTTGTTCGCCTCGCACAACAACCTTACAAAAGCAGTGGTAATATTTAGCCGCTATACTCGCTTTTTTAGTTGGGTCATTTTGAACCCTTAGCCAGTGCACCGCAAAAATAATAAACGTGAGTAATGTCGAACCAAGGATTATCTCCCATGAACGTCAGCAGAAGAAAATTCTTCAAAATCTGCGCGGGCGGTATGGCGGGGACCACGGCAGCCCTTCTCGGTTTTACCCCCGAGGTGGCGCTGGCGGAAACGCGACAGTACAAGCTGTTGCGCGCCCGCGAAACCCGTAATACCTGCACCTACTGCTCCGTCGGCTGTGGCCTGTTAATGTACAGCCTCGGCGATGGCGCAAAAAACGCTAAAGAAACTATCTTCCACATTGAGGGCGATCCGGATCATCCGGTCAGCCGCGGGGCGTTGTGCCCGAAAGGCGCAGGTCTGCTGGATTTTGTTCACAGCGACAGTCGCCTGCACTACCCGGAATATCGCGCGCCAGGTTCGGATAAATGGCAGCGCATCAGCTGGGACGATGCTTTTGACCGTATCGCGAAGTTGATGAAAGCCGACCGTGATGCCCACTTTATGGCGCAAAACGCCGCCGGTGTCACCGTCAACCGCTGGCTGACCACGGGCATGCTGTGTGCCTCGGCTTCCAGCAATGAAACCGGCTATCTCACCCAGAAAATGACCCGATCGCTCGGTATGCTGGCGGTCGACAACCAGGCACGCGTCTGACACGGACCAACGGTAGCAAGTCTTGCTCCAACATTTGGTCGCGGTGCGATGACCAATCACTGGGTCGACATCCGTAATGCCAACCTGATTGTGGTAATGGGCGGTAATGCGGCTGAAGCGCATCCGGTCGGTTTCCGCTGGGCGATGGAAGCCAAAATCTTCAACAAAGCCAAACTGATTGTCATCGATCCGCGCTTTACGCGCACCGCATCGGTGGCAGATTTCTATACGCCAATTCGCTCCGGCTCCGACATCGCTTTTCTGTCGGGCGTGCTGCGCTGGCTGATGGAAAACGACAAAATTCAGCATGAATATGTGCAGGCGTACACCAACGCCAACCTGATTGTGCGCGAAGATTTTCATTTCGAGGATGGCCTGTTCAGCGGCTATGACGCTGACAACCGTAAATACGACAAAACCAGCTGGAACTACGAGTTGGGCGAGGACGGCTTCGCCAAACGCGACGACAGCCTGAGCCATCCGCGCTGCGTGTGGAACCTGCTGAAGCAGCATGTCAGCCGCTATACGCCGGAGATGGTCGAACGCATTTGCGGCACGCCAAAAGCGGATTTCCTGCACGTCTGCGAACTGATCGGCGAAACCAGCGCGCGCGATCGCACCACCTCGTTCCTGTATGCCCTTGGCTGGACCCAGCACTCCATCGGGGCACAGAACATCCGCACCATGGCGATGATTCAGCTACTGCTTGGCAACATGGGGATGGCAGGTGGCGGCGTTAATGCGCTGCGCGGCCACTCCAATATTCAGGGGCTGACCGATCTTGGCCTGCTGTCACAAAGCCTGCCGGGCTATATGACGCTGCCGTCGGAGAAGCAGACCGATCTGCAAACCTATCTCAACGCCAACACGCCAAAACCGGCGCTGCCCGGCCAGGTCAACTACTGGGGCAACTACCCGAAATTCTTCGTAAGCATGATGAAAGCCTTCTTTGGCGACAAAGCGCAGGCGGAGAATAGCTGGGGCTTTGACTGGCTGCCGAAGTGGGACAAAGGCTACGACGTGTTGCAGTACTTCGAGATGATGTCGCAGGGCAAAGTGAACGGCTACCTGTGCCAGGGCTTCAACCCGGTGGCGTCGTTCCCCAACAAACGCAAAGTGATTGATTCGCTGTCGAAGCTGAAATTCCTCGTCACTATCGACCCGCTCAACACCGAAACCTCGACCTTCTGGCAGCATCACGGCGAGTTTAACGATGTTGATCCGGCACAGATTCAGACCGAGGTATTCCGCCTGCCCTCCACCTGTTTTGCCGAGGAGAATGGCTCAATCGTCAATTCCGGTCGCTGGTTGCAGTGGCACTGGAAAGGTCAGGATGGACCGGGTGAAGCGCGCAACGACGGTGAAATCCTCGCGGGCATCTACCTGCGGCTGCGCGAGATGTATGCGCGCGAAGGCGGTGCCGCGCCGGAACCGGTGCTGAACATGACCTGGAACTACCTGACGCCAGAAAACCCGGCGTCGGAAGAGGTGGCAATGGAGAGCAACGGCAAGGCGCTGGCGGATATCATGGATGACAAAGGCACCCTGCTGGTGAAAAAAGGCCAGCAGCTCAGTACCTTTGCGCATCTTAAAGATGACGGCAGCACCAGCAGCGGCTGCTGGATCTTTGCCGGGAGCTGGACGCCGGAAGGCAACCAGATGGCGCGACGCGATAACGCCGACCCATCCGGTCTTGGCAACACGCTGAACTGGAGCTGGGCGTGGCCGCTCAACCGCCGCATCCTCTACAACCGCGCCTCCGCCGACCCACAAGGCAACCCGTGGGATGCCAAACGTCAGTTGCTGAAATGGGATGGCAGCAAGTGGGCCGGGATGGATATCCCGGACTACAGCACCGCCGCCCCGGGCAGCAACGTCGGGCCGTTTATCATGCAGCCCGATGGCATGGGCCGCCTGTTCGCGCTCGACAAAATGGCGGAAGGCCCGTTCCCGGAACACTATGAACCGTTTGAGACGCCGATTGGCACCAACCCACTGCACCCCAATGTGGTGTCAAATCCGGCGGCACGCGTGTTCAAGGACGATCTGGCGGCGATGGGCAACGCCGGACAGTTCCCGTACGTCGGCACCACCTATCGCCTCACCGAGCATTTCCACTTCTGGACCAAACACGCGCGGCTCAACGCCATCGCGCAACCGGAGCAGTTTGTTGAGATCGGTGAAGTACTGGCGAACAAGCTCGGCATCGCCCAGGGCGACACGGTGAAAGTCAGCTCGAATCGCGGCTATATCAAGGCCAAAGCGGTGGTCACCAAACGTCTGCGTCCGTTGCAGGTAGATGGCAAAACCGTGGATACCATCGGTATCCCGATTCACTGGGGTTATCAGGGCGTGGCGAAAAAAGGCTTTATCGCCAATACCCTGACGCCGTTTGTCGGTGACGCCAACACACAAACGCCGGAGTTTAAGGCGTTTCTGGTTAACGTCGAGAAGGTGTAAGGAGAACGAAGATGGCTTATCAATCGCAAGACATTATCCGCCGCTCCGCCACCAACGGCGTGACGCCGCCACCGCAGGCGCGCAACCATCAGCAGGAGGTGGCGAAGTTAATCGACGTCACCACCTGTATCGGTTGCAAAGCCTGTCAGGTCGCCTGTTCGGAATGGAACGACATCCGCGACGAGATCGGTCATAACGTCGGGGTGTATGACAACCCGGCGGATTTGACCGCCAAGTCCTGGACGGTGATGCGTTTTTCTGAGGTTGAAGAGAACGGCAAGCTGGAGTGGTTGATCCGCAAAGATGGCTGCATGCACTGCGCCGATCCTGGCTGTCTGAAGGCCTGTCCTTCAGAAGGGGCGATCATTCAGTACGCCAACGGTATTGTTGATTTTCAGTCTGAGCAATGTATCGGCTGCGGTTACTGCATCGCCGGTTGTCCGTTCGACGTGCCGCGCCTCAATAAAGAGGACAACCGCGTGTATAAATGCACGCTGTGCGTCGATCGTGTCACCGTCGGTCAGGAACCGGCCTGCGTGAAAACCTGCCCGACCGGGGCAATTCATTTTGGCAGCAAAGTGGATATGCAGACCCTGGCCGGAGAACGGGTGGAGGAGCTGAAAACACGCGGCTACGCCCATGCCGGGCTGTACGACCCGGCAGGCGTTGGCGGTACGCATGTGATGTATGTGCTGCACCACGCCAACAAACCGCAGCTTTACCACGGCCTGCCGGAAAACCCGAGCATCAGCTCCGCCGTCACCTTCTGGAAAGGCATCTGGAAACCGCTGGCGGCGGTGGGTTTTGCTGCCACCTTTGCGGCGGCGGTGTTCCACTACGTCGGCGTCGGGCCGAACCGGGTAGATGAGGACGAGGAGGAAAAATGATGAAAAAGCGCGATCGCCTGGTACGCTACAGCGCGCCGGAACGCATCAATCACTGGATTGTGGCGTTGTGCTTTGTCTTCGCTGCGCTCAGCGGTTTAGGTTTCTTTTTTCCGTCGTTTAACTGGCTAATGCATGTTTTGGGTACGCCGCAGCTGGCGCGTATTCTGCATCCTTTTGTTGGCGTGGTGATGTTTGCTGCCTTTTTAATCATGTTCTTACGTTACTGGCGGCAGAATTTGATTAACCGTGAGGACATCATATGGGCGAAAAACATCCACAAAATCGTGCGCAATGAGGAGGTCGGTGATACCGGCAAATACAACTTCGGGCAGAAGTGTGTGTTCTGGGCTGCTATCATCAGCTTAGTCATGCTGCTGGTGAGTGGAATTGTGATTTGGCGGCCATACTTCGCCGGTGCCTTCTCCATTCCGCTAATTCGCGCCGCACTGGTGGTGCATTCGGTCTCAGCCGTGGCGCTGATTATCGTGATTATGGTGCATATCTACGCTGCCTTGTGGGTTAAGGGCACCATTACCGCGATGGTTGAAGGTTGGGTCCCTGCCGCGTGGGCGAAGAAACATCACCCACGCTGGTATCGCGAGCAGCGCCAACGCCAAACACAACAGGAAAAACGCCCCTGATGAGTATTCGCATTATCCCGCAGGACCAGCTGGAGAAAAGCGATAAGAAAACGGCGGATAACATTCCGCCGTTACTTTTCCCCCGGCTGAAAAACTTGTATAGCCGACGGGCCGCCCGTTTGCGCGAGCTGGCAGCGAAAAATCCGCTCGGTGATTATCTGCGCTTTGCCGCCCTGATCGCCCAGGCACAGGAAATCGTGCTGTATGACCATCCTCTCCAGCTCGATTTGCGTGCCCGCCTGGCGCAAAGTGCCGAACAGGGCATCCCGCCGCTGGATATTCACACTTACCCGCGCGATCCCCACTGGCAACGGCTACTGCATTCGCTGATCGCCGAACTGAAGCCAGAGATGAGCGGTCAGGCGCTGGCGGTGCTGGAGAATCTGGAGAAAGCCTCGGCGACTGAACTGGAGACGCTGGCGACTGCACTGCTCGAAGGTAACTTCGCCCAGGTCAGCAACGATAAATCACCGTTTATCTGGGCGGCATTATCGATCTACTGGGCGCAGATGGCGGCATTAATTCCGGGTAAAGCCCGTGCTGAATATGGCGAGCATCGTCAGTTCTGTCCGGTGTGCGCCAGCGTGCCGGTCGCCAGCGTGGTACATATGGATGTCGGTCAGCAGGGATTGCGTTATCTGCATTGCAATCTGTGCGAAAGTGAATGGTATGTGGTACGCAGCAAATGTTCTAATTGCGAGCAGACGCGTGACCTGCATTACTGGTCGCTGGACAGCGAGATGGCGGCGATAAAAGCCGAAAGCTGTGGCGATTGCGGCACCTACCTGAAGATGCTGTACCAGGAGAAAGATCCGGCGGTGGAGCCAGTGGCAGACGACCTGGCTTCACTGGTGCTGGATGCGCGGATGGAGCAGGAAGGGTTTTCCCGTAGTAGCCTGAACCCGTTTTTGTTTCCAGGCGAAGGGTAATTCTGCGTTTTACATATTTCTGCGCATCGTAGCGGCGCGATTTATCGCGCAATATCGTGAACCGTGCCCGAAAAAAACCGCGCGATTAATCGCGCTACACCACGGAGGCGTTCGATGAAACTGATTGGCAGCTACACCAGCCCTTTTGTGCGTAAAATTTCAGTGATCATGCTGGAAAAGGGCATCGTCTTCGAGTTTGTTAACGAATCACCGTGGAACGCTGACAGCCATGTGCCGCATTACAATCCGCTGGGTAAAGTTCCGGCGCTGGTTGATGACAACAAGCTCACCTGGTTTGACTCGGCGATCATCGCCGAAGCCATCGAGCTACGAGGTGAAGCACCTCAGCTTTTGCCTGATGACCGCTGGCGCGCGTTGCAAATCCGCCAACTGGAAAAACTGGCCGACGGCATCAGCGATGCAGCCCTGCTGATTGTACGCGAACAAATGCGCCCCGGAGATCAGCAATCCGAAGAGGTTTTGTTGCGTAACCGGGAAAAAATCCTGCGCGGTCTGGATGCACTGGAAATCGCTGCCGCTCAGGGCGATCTGCTCAACAGCGACACCCTCAATCTGGCGGATATCGCCACCGGTTGCATGATTGGCTACATTAATTTCCGCCGCGTGGTGCCGAACTGGTGCGTCAATCGTCCGGCACTGATCAAACTGGCAGAGAAGCTATTTAAGCGGGAGAGCTTTGCCCGCACTGTCCCGGCCTCCAGTTAAAAGTTCTGCTTAATGAAAAATCTGTTTAGTCAGCTGCCTGCCATTGATAGCCTGCTGCGCGACCCCGCGTTGCAGCCATTAATTGATGATGCAGGCACCGCCTTTGCCACCCGACAGCTCCGCGCGATGCAGCAAGAAGCACGCGAGTATATCCAGCAACATCAGGGACTTCCCGCCTGGCACGCTAACTGGCCGGATGAAGCGCTGCGCCGCAGTGAGCAACAACGCCAAAGCGCGTTGCGCCCGGTGTTTAATCTGACCGGCACGGTGCTGCACACCAATTTAGGCCGCGCCTGTTTAAGCGATGCGGCAATCGCGGCTGTCACCGCCAGTCTGCGCCAGCCGGTGACGCTGGAATATGCGCTGGATGATGCCGCGCGCGGTCATCGCGATCGCGCGGTTGCCGCCCTGCTGTGCGAACTTACCGGCGCGGAAGACGCCTGTATCGTCAACAACAACGCGGCGGCGGTTTTACTGATGCTGGCGACCCTGGCACCAGGGCGTGAAGTGGTGGTTTCCCGTGGTGAGCTGGTGGAGATTGGCGGTGCGTTCCGTATTCCTGACGTGATGCGCCAGGCCGGATGCCAGCTGGTGGAGGTCGGCACCACCAATCGCACCCATTTAAAAGATTATCGAGCCGCTATCACCGACGATAGCGGCTTGTTGATGAAAGTTCACACCAGCAACTATCAGATTCAGGGCTTCACACATGCGGTGTCCGAGGCTGAACTGGTGGCGCTGGGAGAAGAACACCAGTTGCCGGTCATCACCGATCTCGGCAGCGGTTCGCTCATCGACATGACCGCATACGGTCTGCCCGCTGAACCCATGCCGCAACAGTTGATAGCGGCGGGCGTCAGCCTGGTCAGCTTTTCCGGCGACAAACTGCTGGGTGGCCCGCAGGCGGGGATCATCATCGGCAAAAAAGCGTTGATCGCCCGACTGCAACAACATCCACTGAAACGTGCGCTGCGCGTCGATAAAATGACGCTGGCGGCGCTGGAAGCGACACTGCAACTCTATCGTCACCCGGAGAATCTTGCGGTTGCGCTACCCACGCTGCACCTGCTGACGCGTCCCGCAGCGGAAATCCGGCAACTGGCGGAACGCCTGCTGCCTGCTCTGGAGAATGCGTTTGGTGAGGATTTTTCGCTGACAATCGCCCCTTGTTCGTCACAAATCGGCAGCGGATCGCTACCGGTAGAACGTCTCCCCAGCGTTGCTATTACCTTCAGCCCACGCGACGGTCAGGGCGGCACGCTACACGCCCTGGCACAACGTTGGCGCGCCCTGCCGCAGCCGGTCATTGGCCGTCTCCAGGAAGGCAAGCTGTGGCTCGATTTGCGCTGCCTGACAGATGAAACCGCCTTTCTGCGGAATCTGCTGCCATGATCATCGCCACCGCCGGACATGTTGATCATGGCAAAACCGCGCTGCTACAGGCGCTGACCGGCATCAATGCTGACCGTCTGCCAGAAGAACAACGACGAGGCATGACCATCGACCTCGGATATGCTTACTGGCCGCAACCCGATGGCCGGGTGATCGGTTTTATTGATGTGCCAGGCCATGAGAAGTTTCTCGCCAATATGCTGGCGGGCATCGGAGGCATCCACCATGCGTTGCTGGTGGTGGCCTGTGACGATGGCGTGATGCCGCAAACGCGTGAACATTTGCAGCTACTGAGCCTCGCCGGGCAACCGCCACTTAGCGTGGCGTTGACCAAAGCGGATCGGGTCGACGGCGCACGCATTGACGAAGTGCAGCAGCAGGTCGCGCAGCTCACGCAACAGCTGGGATGGCCTGATGCCGCGCAATTTGTTACCAGCAGCACCACGTTGCAAGGTATTGATGCCCTGCGCCAGCATCTGATTGGGCTGACGGAACCCCCGTTTACTCCCCGCTACCGTTTTCGCCTCGCCATCGATCGTGCTTTTACCCTCAAGGGCACCGGGCTGGTGGTGACGGGTACGGCGCTGGCCGGAGAAGTCCACATCGGCGATACCCTGTGGCTGACCGGCGTCAACCAACCAGTGCGCGTGCGCGCCCTGCATGCGCAGAACCAGGCCGTGAGTCACGCGCAGACCGGGCAACGTATCGCCTTAAATATTGTTGGCGAGGTGGAAAAAGCGCAAATCACCCGAGGTGACTGGTTGCTGAGTCAGCAGCAGGACCAGGGCACCACGCGACTCACGGTGGCGCTTAACCTGCTGCAACCCCAGAAAAATGCGTCTCAACCGGTACACGTCCATCACGCCGCCAGCCATATCACTGGCCGTTTAACCTTGCTCAGCGAGCAGCTGGGAGAACTGGTTCTCAGCACCCCACTGTGGCTGGCGGATAATGATCATCTGATCATTCGCGACAGCAACGCGCAGCACACGCTGGCGGGTGGACGGGTGATTCTGCTGAACAGCAAAAAACGCGGTAAACGCCAGCCCGATTACCTGACCTGGCTTGAGCAGCTGGCGCTGTCTGATGATGATGAAACCAACCTGCGCGCCCATCTCAGGCATCAACCGGCTGACGACAGTGAACTGGCATGGGCGCGACAGCTGACCCCGACCGCGATGGATGCTCTGCTCGCCCGTATTGCCCCGGTGCGTTTACATCATGCGTTGATGGACCCGGCCCAGGCCAGCCGCTGGCAGCAGCAATTGTGCGACGCGCTGGCGCATTTTCACCAGCAGCACCAGGAACAACCGGGTATTGGTCACGATCGCCTGCGGCGCATTGCGCTGCCACAGGCCCCGGCCGGGCTGGTGCTGGCGTTAATCGAGCAGATGCTGGCGCAAGGGGTGATTCAGCAACGCCACGGCTGGTTGCACCTCCCCAACTTCGAACCGCGCTTTAACCCGCAGGAAGAGATGTTATGGCAGCAGGCTGGGCCGCTGTTTGGCGACCAGCCACTTTGGGTGCGGGATATTTCCTCCGCACTCCGGCAGGATGAACTGACGGTTCGCGCCCTGCTGCTGACTGCGGCACGGCTCGGTCATATCACGGCGATCGTGCGTGATCGCTACTACCGCAGCGACCAGATCCAGATCTTCGCCGATCTGATTCGCCAACGCGCTGCGCTGGGTGGCAGCACCACCGCCGCCGATTTCCGCAACCAGCTTGGCACCGGGCGTAAAGTGGCGGTGCAGATTCTGGAATTCTTTGACCGCAGCGGTTTTACCCGCCGTCGCGGCAATGAGCACCTGCTGCGCGATGCGCGGTTGTTTAACGCCTGTTCCTCCGAACACGCAATTTCGTAGCGGCGCGATTTATCGCGCAATTAATGCCCAGAAAAAAAATCGCGCGATAAATCGCGCCGCTACGGAAAAACAAAAGGGACGATTTCTCGTCCCTTTCAGCTACTGCCTGGTGCGCGTTACTGCAACAGCGAAATATCCGCCACTTGCAGGAACAGCTCGCGCAGTTGGGCCAGCAGCGTCAGACGGTTAATACGTACCGCCTGGTCATCCGCGTTGACCATCACTTTGTCGAAGAAGTTATCCACCGATTCACGCAGTTGCGCCAGTTCAATCAACGCATCCTGATAGCGGCCTTCTGCGAAGTACGGTTGCAGTTTGCTGCTCAGGGCCGTCACGAAGGTTGCCAGTTGGATCTCTTCGTTCTCTTTCAGCAATGAAGCCTGCACGCTGTCGTTCAGGGTTTCGGTCGATTTCGCCAGAATGTTGGAAACACGCTTGTTGGCTGCTGCCAGCGTGGTTGCCGCTTCCAGCGTACGGAAGTGCGAAACCGCCTTCATGCGGGCATCGAAATCTGCCGGACGGGTTGGACGACGTGCCAGCACCGCCTGAATGGTGTCCACGCTGTGGCCTTCTTCCTGATACCAGGTACGGAAACGACCCAGCATAAAGTCGATCACATCATCCACAACCTTCACATTGCTCAGCTTGCTGCCGTACAGACGCACGGCTTCCTCGGTGAGGGTTTGCAGATCGAGCGGCAGGTTCTTCTCCACGATAATACGCAGCACGCCCAGCGCAGCACGGCGCAGCGCGAACGGATCTTTATCGCCTTTCGGGTGCTGACCAATCCCGAAGATGCCCGCCAGGGTATCCATTTTGTCGGCAATCGCTACGGCACAGGCAACCGGGTTGGACGGCAGTGCATCACCGGCAAAGCGCGGTTGATACTGTTCATTCAGCGCCACCGCCACATCTTCCGCTTCGCCATCATGACGCGCGTAATGCATCCCCATCACACCCTGGGTGTCGGTGAACTCGAACACCATGTTGGTCATCAGGTCGCATTTGGACAGCAGGCCAGCACGGGTCGCGTGATTCACATCAGCACCGATTTGCGCAGCAATCCAGCCAGCCAGCGCCTGAATACGGTCGGTTTTATCACGCAGCGTACCCAGCTCTTTCTGGAACAGCACGGTTTCCAGACGCGGCAGATGATCTTCCAGGCGCTTTTTGCGGTCAGTATTGAAGAAGAACTCGGCATCGGCCAGACGCGGGCGCACCACCTTCTCGTTACCGGAGATAATCTGCTGCGGATCGCTGGATTCAATGTTGGCAACGAAGATGAAGTTCGGCAGCAATTTGCCGTCGTTGGCGTAAACCGGGAAGTATTTCTGGTCACCTTTCATGGTGTACACCAGTGCTTCTGCCGGTACCGCGAGGAACTTCTCTTCGAACGTGGCAGTCAGTACCACCGGCCACTCCACCAGCGAAGTCACTTCTTCCAGCAGGCTGTCGCTCAGGTCAGCATTGCCGCCCAGCTTCAGCGCCGCTTGCTCGGCATCGGCTTTGATCTGTGCTTTACGGGCCGCGTAATCCGCCACTACCTTGCCGCGTTCCAGCAGCAGTTGCGGGTACTGATCGGCATGGTCGAGGGTAATTTCTGGCTCGCCCATAAAACGGTGACCACGGATCACACGATCGGACTGAATTCCGAGAATGGTAGCCGGGATCAGCTCATCACCCAGCAGCAGTGTAACGGTGTGCACCGGACGCACAAACTGCACGTCACTGGCACCCCAGCGCATCAGTTTCGGGATCGGCAGCTTACTGAGCGCGGTCGCGATCATCGCAGGCAGCAGCGTCTGGGCGCTTTCGCCCTGCACCTGCGCACGATATACCAGCCATTCGCCTTTATCGGTGCTCAGACGCTCGGCCTGATCAACGGTGATGCCGTTACCACGCGCCCAGCCTTCAGCGGCTTTGGTGGCATTGCCATCAGCATCAAACGCAGCAGCGATAGCCGGGCCACGTTTTTCAACTTCGCGATCCGGCTGTGCAGCCGCCAGGCTTGCCACTTTTAGCGCCAGACGACGCGGAGCAGCGAACCAGCTCACCTCACCATGCGCCAGTCCGGCGGCATCCAGTTCAGCGGTAACGTGCGCAGCAAAGGCTTCCGCCAGGCTGCGTAGCGCTTTCGGAGGCAACTCTTCGGTGCCAATTTCCACCAGGAAAGTTTTATCGGTCATGGCTGCCTCTTACTTGTTGTTATTGCACATCGGGAAGCCCAGCGCCTCACGGGAGGCGTAGTAGGCTTCTGCCACGGCTTTGGTCAGGGTGCGAATGCGCAGAATGTAGCGCTGACGCTCGGTGACCGAGATCGCCTTACGCGCGTCCAGCAGGTTAAAGCTGTGCGCGGCTTTCAGGATGCGCTCATACGCCGGCAACGGCAGTGGTTTTTCCAGCGCCAGCAGGTGCTGCGCTTCTTTCTCGTACTGCTCGAAGCAGGTGAAGAGGAAGTCCACATCAGCGTATTCGAAGTTGTAAGTTGACTGCTCCACTTCGTTCTGGTGGAACACATCACCGTAGGTGGTTTTGCCCAGCGCGCCGTCACTCCAGGTGAGATCGTAAACGCTGTCCACGCCCTGGATATACATCGCCAGACGCTCCAGACCGTAGGTGATCTCGCCGGTCACCGGCTTACACTCCAGACCGCCGACCTGCTGGAAGTAGGTGAACTGCGTCACTTCCATGCCGTTGAGCCACACTTCCCAGCCAAGACCCCAGGCACCCAGCGTCGGGTTTTCCCAGTTGTCTTCCACGAAGCGAATGTCGTGTACGGTCGGATCGATACCCAGCTCTTTCAGCGACCCAAGGTACAGCTCCTGAATGTTGTCCGGTGAAGGTTTGATGATCACCTGGAACTGGTAGTAGTGCTGTAAACGGTTCGGGTTTTCACCGTAGCGTCCATCGGTCGGACGACGTGACGGCTGCACATAAGCAGCAGCAATGGGCTCTGGCCCTAATGCGCGCAGGCAAGTCATCGGGTGAGAGGTGCCAGCGCCCACTTCCATGTCCAGCGGTTGGACGATGGTGCAGCCCTGACGCGCCCAGTAATCCTGCAAGGTCAGGATCAGGCCCTGAAAGGTCTTGGTATCAAACTTTTGCATGTTGAATTCGCACGCGATACGGGTGGATTAAAAAAGAGTGCGACAGTATACCCTTTGGTCGCGCAATGTGCAGCCGGAAATCCTGACGGTGGCATCGCGGGTAAAAACCGTTAAAACGCAACAATAAGAAAATCGTATACGATTATAGACACACCATTACATCCCGCCCAAAACCAATTTTAATGATTTAAAATCATACAGATAAATACATACCACATCTGCACCACTTCGTGACGCGCATCACCTTTTTTACCTCATGGTCAAAAATCGCACATTGACACTTGTATAATCGTATACGAAATTGCGGTGAAACGAATTTGATGAGAATTTGACCATGAAAACCGCGATTGCCTATCCCGGCATGAATGCCAACGACCGCCCGATGGGACCAGCACCGCTCTCTGCCGCCGTATTGCATGAGCCGATGCTGTTTATCTCCGGCCAGGTCGCGATTGATCCCTATAGCGGCCAGATCATCGGTAACGATATCGCCAGCCAGACCCGTCAGGTGTTGAAGAATGTTGGCGACCTGTTAAGCGCCGCGCAGATGACTTTCGACAACGTGGTGCGCGTGACCATTTTTCTCACCGACCTCAGCACCTTTGCCGCCATGAACGAGGCGTACAGCGAATTTTTCTCGTTCCCGTTCCCGGCGCGCGCCACCGTCGGCATTCAGCTCAACCATCCTGACCTGCTGGTCGAGATGGAAGTCACCGCGATGCGTTAAGGAGCGGCGATGCATATCCATATTGAAAACGATGCCAACGGCCCGGATGCACTGCAACTCCCCGTTGAACTGCTGCGTCAGCGGCTGGAGACACACCCGCAACTGCGGAGCCACTTCACGCTGACCGAAAACAGCGACGCCACGCACAGCGCCACCTTCCTCGCGAATGCCGACATTCTGTGGGCCGGGCGCAAGCTGGCGCTCGACCAGTTCGCAGCCCCTCGCCTCAGTTGGGTACAGGTGATGTCAGCGGGTGTCGAGCAGTGGCTGCCTCATTTGCCACAAGGCGTGACGCTGACCAACGCCTCGGGAGTACATGGCGACAAAGGCGCGGAATTTATTTTGATGGCAGCGCTGATGTTTAACTTCGGCATCCCTGGATTTCTTCAGGATCAGGCCCAGCGGTTATGGCGTCCGAGCTTCGGTGGCTGTGCGCGGGGCAAAACCGTGCTGCTGCTGGGTGTGGGCGGCATCGGCTCCGCAGCGGCCCGGTTGCTGACGGCACAGGGTTATCGCGTGGTTGGCGTCACGCGCAGCGGCGAATGTAGCGCTCCGGTGGAACGCTGCATCAGCATCGATGCCATCGATGAAGTGCTGCCGCAGGTGGATGTGTTGGTATCAACGCTGCCACTGACGGCGCAAACCCGCCGGTTATTGGATCGTCGCCGTCTCGACCTGCTGCCGAAGCGGGCGGGGATTGTGATTGTTGGTCGCGCCGATGTGTTTGATTACAACGCGATGCGCGAGAAGTTAAACGCGGGCGAACTGGCAGGCGCGGTACTGGATGTCTATCCGCAGGAACCGCTCCCCACTGACGACCCGCTGTGGCACACCCCCGGTGTGGTGATGACGCCGCACTGTAGCCTCGACGATCACGCCGCTTACCTTGAGGGTTGCCTTGAGGTGTTTATCGATAACCTGGTGCGCTTCCGCAGTGGTCGGGCGTTGCGTAATCAGGTGGATGTCGCTCGCGGATATTAAAGGACGCGTGATAAATCACGCCGCTACAAAACATGGGGAATTTTACGCATAGCGGCGCGATTTATCGCGCGAATTTAAAACAGCACCAAAAAGTTCATAAATCAGAAGGTCATCGCTTAACCATTCACCATGCACCAGGGGAACCTTATTATGAAATTTGCACGCCTCGCTTTGTTATCTGGCCTGACCGGCACTTTGCTGGCTGGCCTGTCCAGCGCCCATGCGGCCACTGATCCGATCAAACCCACCGCCAGCGACTTCGCCGCCATGGCGCAGTGCAAAACGCTGCAAACCAAATATCCGTCACTAAAAGGCAAAGATCTGGTGGTTGGCCTTGGTGGCTACACCAAAGGGTTTGAAGCGCCGTCAGAGAAAGATCCCAGCATCATTGAAGGTCTTGATCCTTCGCTGTTCGAACGTATCAGCAGCTGCCTCGGCGCAAAACACAGCTATCAGAACGGTTCGTTCAACGTGCTGCTGACCTCCATCGCCAGTGGCCGTGCTGATATCGGCCCGATGCTGTACGTCACCGATGAACGCCTGAAGCAGATCGCCTTCGTTGCGTCGGTACAGGTGCAGGATGGTTCCGTGGTCGCCAAAGGTAACCCGAAGAAAATCAACAGCGTTGATGATCTGTGTGGCAAAACCGTCGCCGCTGCCGCTGGCACCTATGAAGCCAACAAACTGGTGCCAGAGCAGAGCGCCAAATGCACCGCCGCCGGGAAACCGGAAGTCAGCATGCTGATGGTGCAGAACACCGACAACAGCATCCAGGCAGTGAAAAGCGGTCGTGCCGATGTTTACCTGACCGAAGCCGGCTCAGCCCGTGCCATCGCCAAAGCTGATGGCACGCTGGACAGCGCCTTCACCGTGGATCTGCCGATTATGGTGGGCTTCCCGATTGCCAAAGATAACGCCACGCTGCGCAGCGCGGTGCTGGATGCCATGAAGGTGATTCAGGAAAGCGGCGCACAGAAAAAACTGCTCGATTACTGGGGCCAGGGCAGCAGCGCCGAACGCCCGGTGGTTGCACGCGGTTAATTACGTTCCTGAAAGCCTGCCGGAGATAGTGTGGTGGATGATTTCTTAAAATATTTAACCCTGCCTTATCTCTGGCAGGGCGCCGTGATCGCAGTTGAACTGCTGGTCGGCGCGTTAGCGGGCGGCATTGTGATTGGTTTTTTCCTGGCACTGGCCAGCACCTCTAAGTATCTGTTTATTCGCTTACCGGTAAAGATTTATATCTATACCCTGCGCGGCACCCCGGTGCTGCTGCAACTGATCCTGCTGTACAACGTGCTGCCGGAATTTGGCTTGCGCTTCAGTCCGTTCACCAGCGCGCTGCTGGCATTGATGATTAACGAAACCGCCTTCTGCGCCGAAATCATTCGTGGCGGCATTATGGCAACCGATCGCGACCAAAGCATGGCGGCGCAGGCGTTTGGTTACTCGCGCACCAAAGAGATGATCCATGTGGTGATCCCGCAGGCATTGCGCGCCATCCTGCCGACGATGGGCAACGAAACCGTTGGCCTGCTGAAATCCACCTCGCTGGCCTCGGTGGTGGGCGTCAATGAACTGACCATGCGCGGCCAGGCGATTGTGTCGCAAAACTTCCTGTTTATCCCGGTGCTGGTCGCTTCCGGCGGTATCTATCTGATCCTCTCCACGCTGCTGGCTGGTGGTCAGTGGTGGATGGAGAAATTCTATAACCTCGACGAACGCGCCCGTCGCGCCCGCGCCCGACTGGCATCGCTGCCGCAGGACGCCGACATCACGCCGATGCACCTGCCGAAACGCCGTTGGGATACGCAAACCGCCGCGCCGGTACTGGAAATCGATAATCTGTGCGTCGAATACGCCGGGAAAACCGTTCTGAACGACCTGTCGCTCACCGTGCGTCGTGGTGAAGTGGTGGTACTGCTGGGCCGTTCTGGTTCCGGTAAAAGTACGCTGCTGAAATCGATTCTGGCGCTGACGCCGCGCCTGAAGGGCACCATTCAGACCGAAGGGCATTTTATGGGCACCGATGCCAACGGTAAGCCGCTGGCGCAGCGTCACCTGCCCGTTAACCGCGCCAAATCAGGCATCGGCATTGTGTTTCAGCACTTCGCCTTGTTCGATCACCTCACCGCGTTGGAAAACGTGATGAGCATTTTGCTGCGCGTCCAGGGTGCGCAGCCGGAAGTGGCACGCGCCAAAGCAATGCGCGCACTGAAAATGGTCGGCCTTGGTGATTTTGCGGCTTCGCTACCGCATGAATTGTCCGGCGGGCAGAAGCAACGTGTCGGCATTGCCCGCGCCCTCGCCGCCGAACCACAAATCTTGCTGTTTGATGAACCGACCTCGGCGCTCGATCCCGAACTGGTGCGAGAAGTGAACCAGACCATGCGCAGCCTGGCGCAAACCGGTATCACCATGATCATCAGCACCCACGATATTGCTTTTGCCGCTGGCGTCGCTGATCGCGTGGTGTTTCTGCAAAACGGCGCGCTGATTGAAGAAGGGCCACCAGCGATCCTGAAAAACCCGACCACGCCAGCCTTTGCCACTTTCCTTGAACACGAAAACGCCACGGAGGCGCAGCATGCTAACGCCTGAATTACCGTTTGAACGCGCGGCGCGCGAGCGCCTCGGCGAACCGTTGTTTCGCTATATGCAGGGGCTACCGGCGGATGCCTTTGGCGACGAAAATGATGCCAACCATCTGGCGTTGCGCCGTTTTCGCCTGCTGCCGCGCGTGTTGCAGGGCAACGAAAGCATCGACACGCACATCACCCTGATGAACCAGACATGGGCTGCTCCCATTGGGGTTGGAGCCTTTGCCGGGGACCGTATTTTCCATGAAGAAGGTTTGCTGCCGATTGCCCGCGCCTGCAAACGTCTGCAACTGCCGCTGGTGATCTCCGAAGAGACGGTGACGCCGCTGGCGCAGATTGGTGCGGAGTATGACCGCTGCTGGCTGCAACTGCGCGCAGCAGGTGAGGTCGCGCGGATCAAAGCGTTGATTGACCAAGCGGCAGAAAGCCACTTTAAAGCAATCGTGCTGACGGTGCTGGCACCGGTCCATCCGGTCGCTGGCCTACAACCGGGTGGGTTCTCGGTCGGCGATGCATTGAAACAACGCGGCTGGCACACCATCGGCGGCACGCAACCCGGAGTGGAACCCCTGCCGGCGTTTCCGGTATGGCGTTGGCAACAGATTGATGAAGTGGCAACGCACTGCGCCGATCGCGGTCTGCCGCTGCTGCTGAAAGGCGTGTTGCATCATGATGATGCCGCCCCGGCAGCGGCGCACGGCGTGAGTGGCCTGATCGCCTCCAACATCGGCCTGCGCCAGAGCGCGCGCTGGGTGACACCGGTCGATCAGTTACCCGATTTGCAGGCGGTGACGCGCCTGCCACTGCTGCTGGATGGCGGTATCCGCAGCGGCAGCGATGCCGTGGTCGCACGCTGCCTCGGTGCAACCTTATCACTGAGCGTGCGCCCGGTTATCACCGCGCTGGTCACTGGCGGAGAGACAGCGGTGTTTGACCTGCTTTCCGGCTGGATCAACGCCATCAGCGCCATCAGCCACTGGTGCGGGGTCAGCGACATGGGCGCGCTCAACGGCAGTTTTGTCACGGAGGCGCGTGACTGATGCATCACTTAATTTTCAATCAGGGCGATGCCAGCGAATCACGGATTTATTACTGCGCCCACTATCTGGCAGAAAGTCTCGGCCTGTATGCCGCGCAGCGGCTGAAAGTCTCCTTCACCACCAGCGAATCCGGTGGACATACCATTCAGGGCGGCCAGGTGCCTGCGGTGCTGAGTCGTGAGGCTGATTTAACCCTCGGCGGCCCGATGGTGGTGATGAAGCATTACCAGCAGCACGGTGCCGAGTTGCAGTGCTTCTGCGCCTCGGTCGCCGCCAACCCGTGGTTTCTCGCGGCGGCCCGACCCCAGCCCGATTTTCAACTGCGCGATTTACGTGGCAAGCGGGTGCTGGATGTGGGTAACGTCGGCACCGCCAGCCTGACCTTTCGCTGGCTGCTGGCCCAACATGGCCTGCTGGAGGATGTCAGCATCCTGCCCGGCAGCGGCAATGCCGAAGATGACTTTGCGACCGTGGCAACGGGCGAGGTGGATTACGCGTTGCACGCCATGCATGCGCTCGCGCCTGCCATCACCCGTGGACAACTGGCGAGCGTGATCAGCCTGGCGGGCCTGTGCGGCAGGGTGCCGTGGAGCGCCTATATCGCCCGCAGCGATGTACTGCACGAGAAAGCAGAAGCCTTTGCCGCCTTTGCTACGGCAACACAGCAGGCGCTGGCGTGGATCGCGCAGCATGACGCCACTCGCCTCGCTGAGCGGGTGAAACCCTGGTATCCCGATTATCGGTTTGCTGCGCTGGTCAGCGGGCTGGCGGCCTATCAGCAAGCACAGGTGTTTGCGCCGGATAGCCGCATCCCGCGCGCCGAATTTGACCACTTCAGCCAGTTACTCGGCGCTATCGGCTGGCTCGATCCTTCTCAGCCCGTACCTTATGACGCGCTGGTGACCCAGGCAGGAGCAGAATCATGAAACAGTTAATTATCAACGGCCTGGTCGTGACAGAAAGCGGTGCCGCACCGGCAGACCTGTTAATCGAAGCGGGAAAAATCAGTGGCATTCTGACGCCAGGTGCTTACGACGGCACGGTGGATAACCTGATTGATGCCAGCGGTCTGATCGTGCTGCCGGGAGCGATTGACGTACACACCCACTTCACTGGCTCGCATGATTTCCCCGAACAGGAGCTGCGCGAAGGCACACGCGGCGCGGCGGCGCATGGCGTGACCACTATCGTCGAAATGCCCCACTCGTTACCGCCCGCCACGTCGCTCGCCAGCTTTACCGCCAAACGCAGTTGGCTGGCTGAGAATTGCTCGGTGGATTACGCCATGTGGGCCGGGCTGGATGGTCGCAACGTCCACGAACTGGCCGCGCTGGATCAGGCGGGCGCACTGGCATTCAAAGCCTTTCTCTGTAGCGGCGCGCCGAATGGTGATGCCACGGATGCGAAAGGGTTACCGCGCCTTGACGATGACGGCCTGCTGCGCGCCATGCGTGAACTGGCGACCTTCGACGGTTTGATCGGCGTGCATGCCGAGAACCACGACATTCTGATTGGCGCAGGTAGCGAACTACGCCGCGCCGGGCGTAAAGATATCCGCGCCCATGCGCTGGCCGGGCCAGAAATTGCCGAGATTGAAGCGGTAGGACGCGTGCTGGCGATTGCCGCAGAAACCGGCGCGCGCTGCCATATCGTCCATGTCAGCTCGGCACGCGCCGCCGAAACCATCATCGCCGCCAAAGAGACCGTGCGCGCCAGCTTCGAAACCTGCCCGCACTACCTGATTCTTGATGAGGAAGATCTGGTGCGCATCGGTCCCAATGCCCGCTGCGGCCCGCCGATTCGTCCACGTCCGGTCGTCGATGCGCTGTGGCAGGTGCTGCTGCGGGGCGATATCGACATGATCGCTTCCGACCATTGCCCCTACACGCCGGAGCAGAAGCTGGCCGGTGAATTCAGCATCTGGGATGCCGGTATGGGCCTGACCGGGGTGGAAACCCTCAGCCCGATGTTCTTCAGCGCGGCGCATATCGACCGTGGCCTGCCGCTGACCGAATTTGCCCGCATGACCGCCAGCGGTCCGGCCAAAGCCTTCCGACTGTGGGGCAAAAAAGGGGCCATCGCGCCGGGCTTTGATGCCGATCTGGTGTTTTACGACGCCAGCCAGAGCTGGACGGTGAGCGGGGAAAATTTCCAGGGGCTGGGCAAATGGAGCGCATTTGAAGGCATGCGCTGTCAGGGTAAAGTGGTGCGCACGCTCATTCGTGGCGTCACCGTTTACCAGGATTCCCAGATACAGGTTGAACCTGGCTTTGGTCAGTTCGTGACCCGTCAGGCATAAACAGGATGATTACCATGGCAGGAAAGTCGACCCGTAATAAAAACAGCGCCCCACTGGCACTGGAAGAACAGACCGAAAACAGCTGGAACGCGGCGCGCCCGCGTACCCTGGTCGATCATGCAGTAGATGCCATTCTTAGCGCCGCCTCCCGAGGCCTGATTCTGCCCGGGGACCGCATTGCCGAGCCGGACCTGGTGGCGAAACTTGGCATGAGCCGCGTCCCTATCCGCGAGGCGCTGCGCATTCTCGAAAGTCAGGGCATCGTGACCAGCGAACCGTACAAAGGTATTCGCCTGATGGAGATCTCCCATCAACGGCTGGAGCAGATTATCGATGTGCGAATTCCACTGGAAACGCTGGCCTGCCGCCGGGCGATTGAAGCCGGGCGCAACAGCGCCGCGCAGCTCACCCAGTTGTACCAGGGCGTCGCCGCTATGCAGATGATGATGCAACACGAGGATGTGTATGGCTTTGCCTCAGCGGATACCGATTTCCATCGCACGCTGTGCAGCTTTGCCCAGAACCCGGTGTTGAGCAATTTGTGGGAGTCGATTGCGCGCCAGCTTACGGTGATTTTCGGCCTCTCCACCATGGGCAAATCGATGAGCGACATTATCGAAGAGCATCAGCGGCTGATTAACGTGTTCGCGGAAGGCGATATCGCCAAAATGACCGACGAGATTGAAAACCATATCCGCATTCAGGCTCTGGATGTGGACTACGAAACCATTATTTCGCAGCGCCGACAGCAACGTTCCAGCGCCGGTTGACGCCTTTTTTTGCTTTTACACCAGGATAACCACGATGAAGATTACCAACGTCGAGGCGTTTTACCTGCGCCTCCCGGTCATTGAACAGCGCACCGACAGTTCACAGGATGCGTTGTTGATTAAAATCACCACCGATGCCGGGATTACCGGCTGGGGCGAGGTGGATGGCAGCCCCTATGTCACCAAAGCCATCATCGAAGCCCCCTATTCCCACACCATGGTCACCGGCCTGAAATCGCTGCTGATCGGTGAAAACCCGCTGGAAACCGGACGGTTGTGGAAAAAAATGCATCGCGCCACCATCTACTATGGCCGCAGCGGTGCCGTGTTGCAGGCGATGGCGGGCATTGATATCGCGTTGTGGGATATCAAAGGTAAAGCGTTGGGTAAACCGATTGTCGAGCTGCTGGGCGGCGCGCTGCGCGACAAAATGCGCGTCTACTCCTCGAATATGTTCCAGTTCAGCGTGGCCGACACCGTGGCGCGAGCGAAGCACGCTATCGATACCGGCCATACCGGGGTGAAATTTGGCTGGGAGCCGTTTGGCACCGATGAAGCGCTGGATTTACGCTATCTGGAAGCGCTGCGCCGCGAGATGGGCGACAGCGTGGATCTGATGCTGGACGTCGGCCATGTATGGGATGCCAAAACCACCATCCGTCGTGGTCAGCGTTATGAGCATCTGAACCTGTTCTGGATTGAAGAACCGCTGCACCCGGACAACTACGCCGGTTACGGCCAGGTCTCGACAGCCTGCCAGCAGCACATTGCGGCAGGCGAACAGGAGTGTTCAGTGGTGGGCTTCCAGCGCCTGATCGACGAAGGCGGTATCGATATTGTGCAGATTGACCTGACGCGCACCGGCTTTACCCAGGCGATGGAAATTGCCAGCTATGCGCACAGTCGCGGTCGTAAGGTGTGCAATCACAACTTCACCACCGATATCAACACCGCCGCCTCGCTGCATTTCCTGTGCGCGATTGAGAATGCGCTGGTGATGGAATATTGCGTCGAGCCGGGTGAGATCAGCCGTTCGTTGGCGAAAAATCCGGTGCGCATCGCTGATGGCTACGCCTGGTTGCCTTCAGAACCCGGCCTGGGCGTGGAGCCGAACGAAGCAGTGATCGAAAAATTCCTCGTGCGTGATTAACCGTCAACGCGCCAGCAGCCAGATGGCTCTGAATTTCAGGCCAAAAGGTTGTTGGCGCGCCGGTCGCTGACTACCCTTCTCCACCAGGACGCTCTGCGCACGGGGAAGCTATGTCGCAAAAAATTTACTGGATCGACAACTTACGCGCCATCGCCTGCCTGATGGTGATCGTCATTCATACCACCACCTGGTACATCACCGGGCCGCTGGCGGTAACCGGCATCAGTTGGGACGTCGCCAACCTGCTCAATTCCGTTTCGCGCGTCTGCGTGCCGCTGTTCTTTATGATCTCAGGCTATCTGTTCTTTGGTGAGCGCAGCGCACAAGGCCGGCATTTGCTGCGAATCGTGTTGTGCCTGCTGTTCTACAGCGCGGTGGCGCTGGCGTATATCACCTGGCTGACGCCGATCAGCGAAGGGCGGTCGCTGCTGAAATTGTTGCAGAAGCCGGTGTTTTATCACCTGTGGTTTTTCTTTGCGATTATCGGTATTTACTTGCTGTCACCGTTGATTCAGGTAAAAAATGTGCCACCACGCTATGTCGCGCTACTGGTGGTGGTACTGGTGGTGCTCGCCAATCCCAATACCATCAACCAGTCGGTTGGCTCGTTCCATTGGTTGCCGGTCAATTTGTATGTCAGCGGCGACACTATTTATTACCTGTTATACGCGCTGTTGGGACGGGCGATTGGCTGTATGGACACAGAAAAACGCGGCATAACCGGGCTGGCGGCGCTGGCGTTTATTGCCTGTGTGGCGGGGATTGCGCTCGGCACCAAACAGATGCTGCGCATAAACGGAGCCTTCAATGATACCTGGTATCTCTACTGCGGGCCGCTGGTGTTTATTGCCGCCATCAGCGTGCTGATCTTGAGCAAAAATGTCCTCAATCGCCGTAGTTTGCCAATTTTAGCCACCATAGCGCGTTATTCCCTGCCCATTTACGGCTTTCACGCGCTGTTTATCCATTTCCTGCGCACCAATCATTACGACGACATGGCACAACCGTGGATTGATCTTCCCTGGGTGTTTGGCGTAACGCTAATCGGCAGCTTGTTACTGGCGATGTTGCTTAAACGGGTAGATAAACATCATCTGGTGAGTTGATCGTCCCAGCGCTCCCTGGCACGACGCAACTGTCGTGCAGAAGAGAAACCGGCCGCCAGCGCGGCTTTTTCCGCAGCTTCGCCCTGTTGCTGGCGTTGCCGGGCAATCACCAGCCGCAATTGCTCGTGATATTCGCGCACGCTGATGCCGAGATGCTGGCGGAACAGACGCGTCAGATGCCGCTCGCTGACGTGGGCACGCTCGGCCAGTGCCGGTAATGACCAGTCATGTTCAGGATGGGCAATCATCACATCCTGCGCGCGATGAATCGCCGGGTGCAGGTGATTACGGTAGCGCAGCCACGGCGAGAGTTGCGGATCATCACCGGAACGGCGGAACCACACCACCATCTCGCGTGCCACCGCCAGCGCCTGACGCGCTCCGCATAGCCGGTTAATCAGATGCAGCGCGAGATCAATACCCGCGGTGATCCCGGCGCTGGTCCAGATGCCGCCATCTTCAATAAATACGCGATTCTCTTTTACCCGCGCCGCCGGGGCCGCCGCCTGCAAACGCGGCAGCACTTCATGATGGGTGGTGCACAGCACACCATCCAGCAATCCCGCCTGTGCCGCCAGCAATGAACCGGAGCAGACACAGACCAGGGTGATGCGCTGGGCTTCAATATCCGCCCGTTGCTGCCGCAGCCAGTCACGCGCCAGCGTCGCCGCCGGGGTGTCATAGCAGGTACGCGAATCATGCACACCGGGCACCACCAACAGGCTGTTAGCCGGTAACCGTTCGGGCAGTGGCGCGATATTGCTGATGGTCATGTGGGTGGAGCCGAGCACGCTGGCTTCCGGGCCGATGTAATGCAGCGAGAAGTGACCGCCAGCCAACTGGAAGGTTTCGGCCGGGCCGGTGAGATCAAGCACCATAACGCCGGGTAACGTCAGGAAAAATACGGGTTGCGGCATGGGTATACTCCGGTTGGTTCCGTTTACGTCCCGCATTAAACCCGTAGCGGCGCGATTTATCGCGCATATTTTCGAGCCGGGATACCCGCTGCCAAAAACTTGCGCGATAAATCGCGCCGCTACGTCAGTGCTCATCTTACCTGACTTTATGGCCAGACCCATGCCAATTCCGGCCATCATGCTGACGTATCAGGACATCAACGACTTCAGTTGCTGATAGAGCCGGGCGAATACCTCACGTTGTGGTTGATAAGCCTGATGGCGAGCCGTATCCGGCTGATGGCGTTGCGCCAGTTCCGGTGTGGGCAGTTCGCTGTTGGCATCGACGGCCAACTGCGCCAGGCGTGCCGCCCCCAGTGCCGGGCCGACTTCACCACCATGACAATAATCCAGCGTCAACCCACTGATATCCGATAACATTTGTCGCCAGTAAGCGCTACGTGCGCCACCGCCAATCAACATCACCGTCTTTGGCTGGACGCCACATTCGTGTACCGCATCCATGCCCTCCGCCAGGGCAAATCCCACCCCTTCCAACACCGCTCGCGCCAGTTCCGGCCGGCCATGCTGATGCGTCAGGCCAAAAAATGCCCCCTGCGCCTGTGGATTGTTGTGCGGCGTGCGCTCACCCGAGAGATAAGGCAAAAACCAGACCGGTGAGACATCGCTGCTCGCCCGTTCAGCTTCAGCCAAAAGCTGTGGTACATCTTCGCAGCCGGTGAGTTTGGCCGCCCAGTCCAGACAGGAGGCCGCACTGAGGATCACCGACATCAGATGCCAGCGCTGTGGCAACGCATGGCAAAAACTGTGTACCGCGCGCTGTGGGTTGCTGAGATAACCATCACTCACGAGGAAGTAGACGCCGGAGGTACCGAGCGACAGCATCCCCTGCCCCGGCTCGACCATGCCAACACCCACCGCCCCGGCGGCATTATCACCACCGCCCGCCACCAGTGGCACTGGCTGCATCCCCCAACGGCTGGCGATGTCAGGTCGGAGCGTACCGGTTACCTGATTGCCCTCGAACAGCGTTGGCATCTGGCTAC
Organism: Pantoea phytobeneficialis; assembly: GCF_009728735.1. NCBI lineage: Bacteria > Pseudomonadati > Pseudomonadota > Gammaproteobacteria > Enterobacterales > Erwiniaceae > Pantoea > Pantoea phytobeneficialis. The sequence goes on along the minus strand of NZ_CP024636.1, from coordinate 70,536 downwards.
GATGCAGGCCACAGGCATGAAGCAATTTATCGCTCCAGTCACGCTGGGCCACATCCAGCCACATCGTCCCCGCCGCATCCGACATATCCGTGGCGAAGTCGCCGCTTAAGCGCCAACGCAGATAATCCTTTGGTAGCAAGACCTTAGCGACGCGGTTGAAAATTTCCGGCTCGTGCTGCTGCACCCATAACAGCTTGGGTGCCGTGAAGCCGGGCATCATCAGGTTACCGGTGATGGTGCGTGAATCCGGCACCTGCTGCTCCAGTTGGCGGCACTGCTCACTGCTGCGTCCGTCGTTCCACAGGATCGCCGGACGTAGCACCTGTTGCTGCGCATCTAACAGCGTCGCACCATGCATCTGGCCGCTCAGACCCATCGCCTGCACATGACCAAGGTCATGTCGCTGCGCCAGCGCCTGCATTGCCTTATCGGTTGCCAGCCACCAGCTTTCGGGATCCTGCTCGCTCCATAAAGGATGCGGGCGCGACACCTGCAACGGCGCGCTTTCCACGGCAAGCACCTGCCCTTGCGTATCCAGCAACGCGACCTTAACGCCCGAGGTGCCCAAATCGATCCCGATAACCATGCTGTTCTCCTGAAAGGTTAAAAATCAAAAAGGTAATGATTGACCAGGTTTTCCAGTTGTTCCTGACGTCCACTGCGGTGCTGCGGATTAAATTGCTGTTGCTGGGCATGCTGAGCAAGCGACGCCAGGGAGAATTCCCCTTTCAGGATCTGCTGACCAAACTCACCGTTCCAGCCGCTGTAGCGCTGCGCCACGCGTTTATCCAACTCGCCATCAGCCACCATCCGCGCCGCGACTTTCAGTGCCAGCGCCATAGTATCCATCGCGCCAATGTGACCGTAAAACAGGTCATATTTATCGGTGCTCTGACGCCGCACTTTGGCATCAAAGTTTAAGCCGCCGGTGGTGAATCCGCCCGCTTTGATGATCTCGTAAAGTACCAGCGCATTTTCTTCGACGCTGTTCGGGAACTGGTCGGTATCCCAGCCACACTGGATATCGCCACGGTTGGCATCCACCGAACCAAAAATCCCCAAGGCAATCGCGGTGGCAATTTCATGGTGGAACGAGTGACCGGCCAGCGTGGCGTGGTTGGCTTCCACGTTGACTTTGATCTCTTTCTCCAGGCCAAACTGTTTCAGGAAGCCATATACCGTTGCCACATCATAATCATATTGATGTTTGGTCGGCTCCTGCGGTTTTGGCTCAATCAGCAGCATGCCCTGGAAGCCGATTTTGTGTTTATGCTCGACCACCATCTGCATAAAGCGGCCAATTTGCTCACGCTCCTGGCGCAGGTCGGTATTCAGCAGGGTTTCATAACCTTCACGGCCACCCCACAACACGTAGTTTTCACCGCCGAGCGTTTGTGTTGCCTGCATGGCACTGCACACCTGGCTGGCGGCCCAGGCAAAAATTTCCGGATCAGGACTGGTGGCGGCACCCGCGCCATAGCGGGGATGGGTAAAACAGTTGGCAGTGCCCCACAGCAGTTTCACCCCGGTTTCCTGCTGTTTTGCCAGCAGTTTATCGGTCATTACCGCAAAGTTATCACGGTAGGTCTTCAGCGAGTCGCCTTCCGGTGAAACATCAACATCGTGGAAGCAGTAGTAAGGTACGTTCAACTTATGGAAGAACTCAAAAGCCACATCCGCCTTCAGCAACGCCCGCTCAAGCGCATCACCATTCTTCTGCCAGGGGCGATCAAAAGCGCCGACACCAAACATATCCGCACCGTTCCAGCAGAAGGTATGCCAGTAGCAGGCGGCAAAACGCAGATGCTCAGCCATAGTTTTACCGAGAATCACTTCATCAGGATTGTAGTGACGGAACGCCAGAGGATTATGGGTGTTGGTCCCTTCATAACGAACGCGATCAAGCTGGTCGAAATAGGCGTGCATGTTTTGCTCCTTAGCATGAGGACCCGAATGGTCAGCTGTGAGCCATTATTGTGGTGATGCGTTCTGCCGCTTCTCAATTACGATATTTCACACTTAACTTAAGATAATTATTATTTGTGCGTTAGCTCGCAAAACAATGTCGTTATTTCATTGCAATCCAACCCGCAATCCCGCTGCAATTCATTTTTCCGAAAACCGCCAAATATCGATCGCGCTCAAAAAATCACAAATAAACCAAAAAACGTAATGGCCGGATAAAAATCAGTAATTGATGTTGCCGGAAACTCAGGTCAACAATTCAACCGCCCTGTTCATAGCCTTATACCCTAAACAACGACAATAGCCTCCACCTACAGGATGAACACCATGAACATGAAGAAAACGCTGTTAGCCGTCTGCGCGGCCCTGGCACTTGTCAGCCACGCTGGCGCGGCAAAAGAAGTGAAAATCGGTTTGTCGATGGATGATTTACGCCTGGAGCGCTGGCAGAAAGACCGCGATATCTTTGTAAAACAAGCGGAATCTCAGGGTGCCCAGGTGTTTGTACAATCCGCCAACGGCAACGAAGAAACGCAAATGTCGCAAATTGAAAATATGATTAACCGCGGCGTGGATGTATTGGTGATCATCCCCTATAACGGCCAGGTATTAAGTAACGTGGTGGCCGAAGCGAAGCGTGAAGGCATTAAAGTTCTGGCCTATGACCGTATGATTAATAACGCCGACATTGATTTTTATATCTCTTTTGATAATGAAAAAGTGGGTGAACTTCAGGCCGAAAGTATTGTGCAGCAGGTACCAAAAGGAAATTATTTCCTGATGGGTGGCTCGCCGGTGGATAATAACGCACGTCTGTTCCGCGCCGGTCAAATGAAAGTCTTAAAACCTTACATTGATAATGGCAGCATCAAAGTCGTGGGCGATCAGTGGGTTGATGCCTGGTTACCGGAAAATGCGCTGAAAATTATGGAAAACGCCTTAACCGCAAACGGCAACCATATTGATGCCGTGGTGGCTTCCAATGATGCCACCGCCGGTGGGGCGATTCAGGCACTGAGCGCGCAGGGGCTGGCGGGCAAAGTGGCGATTTCCGGCCAGGATGCCGATCTTGCCGCCATCAAACGCATCGAAAATGGCACGCAGACCATGACGGTGTACAAACCCATCACGCAACTGGCGACCGAAGCGGCAAAAATCGCCGTGGAACTCGGTGACGGTCAGACACCTGCCAGCAACGGCAAACTTAACAATGGCTTAAAAGATGTGCCGTCCCGTCTGCTGACACCGATCCAGGTTAATAAAGGCAATATCGAAAGCACCGTGATTAAAGACGGCTTCCACAAGCAGAGCGAACTCTAAGCGCAGACCGCGAAGGAGAGATGTCGATGTTGCTGGAAATGAACCATATCACTAAGCGCTTCGGCGCGGTGAAAGCGGTGGATGACGTCAGCCTGCGGCTGGATGCGGGCGAAGTCATGTCGCTGTGCGGCGAAAACGGTTCGGGAAAATCGACACTGATGAAGATCCTGTGCGGGTTATACCCGCACGGTGACTTCGACGGCAGTATCCATTTTGCCGGTGACGAAATTCAGGCGCAGACCATCCGCGATACCGAGCGCAAAGGGATTGTGATTATCCATCAGGAGCTGGCGCTGGTACGGCAACTGACGGTGATGGAGAACATTTTCCTCGGTGCCGAACTGGGGCGCTACGGCATGGTGGATGACGAAACCATGACGCTACGTTGCCAACAATTACTGGAACGGGTCAAACTCAATGTGTCGCCAGACACGCGAGTGGGCGATCTCGGCCTCGGTCAGCAGCAACTGGTAGAAATCGCGCGCGCGTTGAATAAACAGGTACGTCTGCTGATTCTGGATGAACCCACTTCGTCGCTGACCGAGCAGGAAACCGAAGTGCTACTCAGCATTATCAAAAACCTGCGCGAACACGGCATCGCCTGCATCTACATCTCGCACAAACTCAACGAGGTGAAAGCGATTTCCGACACCATCTGCGTGATCCGCGACGGCCAGCACATCGCCACGCGCGATGCTGCCGGGCTGAGCGAGGATGACATCATCACCATGATGGTGGGCCGCGAGCTCACCGCGCTCTATCCACATACGCCACATGAAATCGGCGAGACGATACTGCAAGTCGATAACCTCACCGCCTGGCATCCCGTTAACCGCCATATCCGCCGCGTCAACAATGTTTCCTTCAGCCTGAAACGCGGCGAGATTCTTGGCATCGCAGGCCTGGTGGGTGCTGGCCGAACCGAAACGGTGCAATGCCTGTTTGGTGTCTGGCCGGGGCGCTGGCAGGGCGACATTACGATCAACGGCAGCAAGGTGCAGATTCACGACTGCCGCGACGCCATTGGGCATGGCATTGCAATGGTGCCGGAAGATCGCAAAAAAGATGGCATCGTGCCGCTGATGGGGGTGGGCAAAAACATCACCCTGGCGGCGCTGGATCAGTTCAGTCAGCGCCTCTCCACGCTGGATGAGGCACGAGAACAGCATGCGATTAACGACGCCATTGCCCGGTTGCGGGTCAAAACGTCCTCGTCAGAACTCCCTATTGGTCGCCTGAGCGGTGGCAATCAGCAGAAGGCGATCCTCGCCAAATGCCTGCTGCTTAACCCACAAATTTTGATTCTCGATGAGCCAACGCGCGGCATCGATGTCGGCGCGCGTCAGGAGATCTATCTGCTGATCAATGCGCTGGTACAGCAAGGGATTGCGGTGATTGTCATTTCGTCCGAGCTGCCCGAAGTACTGGGCCTGAGCGATCGGGTTTTGGTGATGCATGAAGGGCAAATCAAAGCCGATCTGATTAACGATAACCTGACTCAGGAGCAGGTGATGGAAGCCGCCCTGCGGAGTGAACACTATGCTTAAGACCGAAAGTACACAACGCGGCCTGACGACGCCGGGTAAAGCGGGCGCGGGTAAATTTCCGCTCCCCAATTTGCAGGTATTGGTGATGCTCGGGGCAATTGTGTTGATTGCCCTGTTCTTCACCTGGACCACCGACGGGGCCTGGCTTAGCCCGCGTAACGTCTCCAACCTGCTGCGCCAGACCGCCATCACCGGCATCCTCGCGGTTGGCATGGTGTTTGTCATTATTTCGGCAGAGATCGATCTCTCCGTCGGCTCCATGATGGGCCTGCTCGGTGGTGCGGCGGCGATTTTTGACGTCTGGCTCGGCTGGCCGCTGCCCTTAACCATTGTGGTCACGCTGGTGATGGGATTGCTGCTCGGCACCTGGAATGGGTGGTGGGTAGCCTACCGCAAAGTGCCCTCGTTTATCGTCACGCTGGCGGGCATGCTGGCCTTTCGCGGCATTCTGGTCGGTATCACCGATGGCACCACCGTCGCACCAACCAGCCCGGCGATGTCGCAGATTGGCCAAAGCTATCTGCCTGGCGGGGTCGGGTTTGGTTTCGGTTTTGCCGGTCTGGCGCTGTTTATTGTCTGGCAATGGCGCTTACGCCTGCGTCGTCAGCAGCTTGGTTTATCGCAACCCGCAGCGGGTGGTGCGGTCGCGCGTCAGGCAATCACCGCTATTCTGGTGTTGGGCGCCATCTGGCTGTTGAACGACTATCGTGGCGTGCCAACGCCGGTACTGCTGCTGGCGCTGCTGTTGTTGGGCGGGATGTTTATGGCAACGCGTACCGCCTTTGGTCGCCGTATCTACGCGATTGGCGGCAACCTGGATGCAGCACGGCTCTCCGGCATCAACGTCGCACGCACCAAGCTGGCGGTGTTTGCCATCAATGGTGTGATGGTGGCGATTGCGGGTTTAATCCTCAGCTCACGATTGGGTGCGGGTTCACCTTCGGCGGGTAACATTGCTGAACTGGATGCCATTGCCGCTTGCGTTATCGGCGGCACCAGCCTGGCAGGCGGTGTCGGTTCTGTCGCTGGCGCGGTGATGGGCGCGTTTATTATGGCTTCGCTGGATAACGGCATGAGCATGATGGATGTTCCCACCTTCTGGCAGTACATCGTCAAAGGGGCGATTCTGCTGCTGGCGGTGTGGATGGATACCGCCACCCGGCGTCGGGTGTAATCGCGTGGGCGATCACAATGTGGCGCAAATTCTTTCTGCTCCTCAGCCAGCCGTGCTATGCAATGCGCTGGGGGTTTAAGGGAGCGCGCCACTATGCATGAGAAACGATTTCGCATTACGTTACTTTTCAACGCCAATAAGGTGTATGACCGCCAGGTGGTCGAAGGCGTTGGCGAATATTTACAGGCGTCGCAAACTGACTGGGATATCTTCATCGAGGAGGATTTCCGTTGTCGTATCGACAATATTCGCGAATGGCTGGGTGATGGCGTGATCGCCGATTACGATGACAGTTCAATCGAAAAATTACTGGCGAATGTGCCGGTGCCCATTGTTGGGGTGGGCGGTTCCTACCACCAACAACAGGACTACCCGCCGGTGCATTACATCGCCACCGATAACGCCGCGCTGGTTGAGAGCGCCTTTTTACATCTGAAAGAGAAAGGGATAAACCGCTTCGCCTTCTATGGCCTGCCGGCTTCCAGCGGCAAACGCTGGGCGCAGGAGCGAGAGCATGCCTTCCGCCAGTTGGTGGCACGCGAGCGCTATCAGGGAGTGGTTTATCAGGGCATGGAAACCGCGCCGGAAAACTGGCAGCACGCGCAAAACCGCCTGGCTGACTGGCTGCAAACGCTACCGCAGCAAACCGGCATCATTGCCGTCACCGATGCCCGCGCTCGCCATCTGTTGCAGGCTTGCGAGTATTTGAAAATCCCGGTGCCGGAAAAACTCACCGTTATTGGCATCGACAACGAAGAATTGACGCGTTATCTGTCTCGCGTGGCGCTCTCGTCAGTGGCCCAGGGGACGCGTCAGATGGGATATCAGGCTGCCAAGCTGCTGCATCGGTTACTGGATAAACAGTCCCTGCCGCTGCAACGTATTCTGGTACCTCCGGTAAAAGTGATCGCCCGCCGCTCCACGGATTTCCGCTCACTGCGTGACCCGGCGGTGATTCAGGCGATGCATTACATCCGCTTTAACGCCTGCAAAGGCATCAAGGTCGAACAGGTACTGGACGCCATCGGCATCTCCCGTTCCAATCTGGAAAAACGCTTCCGCGATGAAACCGGCGATACCATTCATGCGATGATCCATCGCGAAAAACTGGAGAAAGCGCGTGAGTTGCTGGCCAGTTCTTCGTTAAGTATCAATGAGATCTCTCAGATGTGCGGCTACCCTTCATTACAATATTTCTATTCGGTCTTTAAGAAGAGTTACGCCACCACCCCGAAGGAGTATCGGCAACATTACGGCGAAAACGTGCTGTGACGCACGAGTGAGATCAACAACTTCACACCGTTTGCCGCTATAATTCTGCGGCTGCGGTAAAGGAAGATCGTCGTCTCCGGTGAGGCGGTCGGATTTCAAATCCGATTGGGGCCGCCAGCGGTCCCGGGCAGGTTCGACTCCTGTGATCTTCCGCCACCTTGTTCACGCCTGACCTTCAGGAAAACCCATGTTAATCCACCCATCCGATAACATCCCTTTTGCGGGTGACCCACGCAGAGACGAGTTGCGTCAACGGCTGCTGGAACCGAATGCGCCGAAGGTGATTGCCGTATCGTTGTCCAAAGAGTTGGATCGGGAGAGCCACACACATCGTCATGCTGCCGGACAACTTTATTGCCTGAAACAGGGGTTGATGACGGTTAACACGCCATCCGGTATCTTTGCCAATCCACCACGTTTAGTCGGTTGGATCCCACCGCACTTCGAACACGCGATCGTTGGACCCGGGCAGGTGTTGGGGTGGACCGTATTGATTGACGAAGATCTCGCCGCGCCATTGCCTGATCATCCGGTATTGTTATCCTGCCCGGCAGTGCTGGAACCTCTCGCCGAACGGCTGGCGACCTTAACGCCAGAATTTTGGGGCAGTGAACGCTACAACCGGTTGGGGGAAGTTTTCCTCGATGAACTCTATGAAGCCACCGTCCAGCCTCTCACTCTGCCTTTACCTGAAGATCCGCGTCTGCTCCAGATAGCGCGTTTGCTAATCGACAACCCATCTGACATGCGTACCGGACCCGAGTTGGCAGGCTGGGCAGGGCTTAGCCCCAGAAGTCTGAGCCGCCACTGGGCCAGTGCCACTGGCATGAGCCTGGCAAAATATCGCCAGACCTCACGCCTGTTGAAATCGCTGGAGGGACTCGCCGCGGGCAACAGCGTGCAGCAAGTTGCCTGGCAAGTTGGATTCGAGAATGTCAGCAGCTACATCAGTGCGTTTCGTCATGCCTTCGGCTCGACACCGGGAAAATATTTTACCGCACCGGATGACCATGCGAACGCAACATCAGCAGGCTAGCCGGACCATCAATATGCGGCAGGCTGTGCTGATATTTGCGACGAAATGCCCCTGGCGGTAGGTTGAACATGCGGCGAAAGGTGCGGCAGTAAGTCTGCTGTGAGTCAAAGCCAAACTGCAACGCAATATGCATCAGAGGGGTATTGTCGGTTAACAACGCAATCACCGACGCCGTGAGCTTCCTCTCGCGAATGTAGGTTCCCAGTGCGATACCGGTATAACTGCGGAACAAGCGTTGCAGATGCCACTGCGAATAACCCGCCCGTTGTGCAACGGTTTCCAGAATCAGTTTTTGTTCGATATTAGCCTCAATCCACAGCAGCAACTGATGTATGAAGGCCACGTTAATATCCATCATTCCTCCTGATGCGGTCAGTCAGGAGGATTATAAAAAGTCGGCAACTGGCTATGTTGATGCTTAAGGCCAATCAATATCGATAACTCGCCAAATTGTGCACACGAGTGCCAGGTCAGGGTTGCTTCACCAGACTTGCCTGCCAGTCACTAAACAGCGTCGGCCAGTTTTTTGCCGGGATATTCTGTTTTTTCACGATGCCGAAACCATGCCCGCCCTGCTGGAAAAGATGTAGTTCAACTGCCACCTTATTTTTACGCAACGCCTCAAACATACGCAGTGCGTTTTGCGGCGAGGCCGTGCCGTCATTCAGCGCCTGAACAAGAAAAGTGGGTGGCGTATGGGCAGTCACGCGGTCTTCCTGCGAGAAGTGCTGTTTGATGTCGTTGCTGATGTCTTTGCCAAACATCGCCGCACGCGTACCGTTATGAGTCACACCATCCTGTAGTGACAGCACCGGGTAGATCAACGCCGCAAAATCGGGGCGGGCGGAAACCTGATCGACATCATCCCGTGGTGGGTAATTGGTGGCATCAGGATCATTGCTGACGTTCGCCGCCAGGTATGCGCCAGCGGAAAAACCCATCACTCCTATTTGGTCTGGCGCAATACGATATTGAGCAGCACCGGCGCGAATCAGGCGCATAGCACGCTGAACATCAGCAAAAGCATTATTTCGATTAACGTCAGATCCGCCACGCGGCATACGGTAAAGCAGCACAAAAGAAGAATACCCTTTTTTACTCAGAACCTTCGCGACATCTAACCCTTCAAGATCTTGCATAATATACGAAAATCCCCCACCCGGAATGATTAGCACAGCCGAATGATTATTTTTACCGGCGGGAGGAACATAAATTATTTCTGGGGAATCGACTTTTGTGACAGCACGATTATTATCTGCCGGGTTTTTACTAAAATTAATAAATGTATTATTTCCTGACACTTCATTTGGCCAGATCGGAATTTCCTTATTGGCAAAGGCGCAGGGGAGATAAAACAGGAAAATCAATGCAGATAAAAAAGGTGACTTCATCTCTCTGGCTCCAAATCCTGAATAAAAACAATGATAAACATTCATTCTGAGTGCCATGACGACACAACATTCTGAATCAGAATCCTGTCCCAGAAGAAAAAACTAACATTATAATAAGTCCAATTGAATCTGTAGGGAAAGATAGCAAATAATGACCACCTTTTTCACTCAATATAATACCGGACCAGAAAAAATTAGACTTTTCTCATGTTTACGTTAACAACACCCTATGTTATAAGTAAATTTTAAACTATAAGAATCTGTGACCATGGGAATTTACTGGATCATAAGCCTGAGTTTGACTTTTATTGCAATCGTTGAAGTCATGCTGAGTAAAGATGAAAACACAGCGCGAATCCGATCATATATTTATTTTGTTGCCGTGGTCGTGCTTTTTACCTTTGGCGGGATTCGTGGTCTGGGCACGGGCCTGGATGATTTTCAGTATCGCCAGTTCTTTTCTCAATTCATCGATCAGATTATTATCGAAGGGTTCTGGAATGCCGTTGTCAATTTCCGCTATGAACCGGCTATTTATGCCATTGCAGGCTTCACCAGAATATTTACCGCTAACCCGGATATTTTTATCTATGTCTTTACCATGATAGCGGTCTGCGTCAACGCACATTATTTCCGTAAGCTGACACCATTACCGTTAGTTGCCCTGGCTGTTTATTCTGCGCACCTGTTTATCAATAAAGACATGAACCAGATCCGCTTTGGTTTGTGTTCCGCGTTTCTGATGGGCTTTGTCTATCATTTCGCGCGCAGAAGTAGACCAGGGATGATCACCACCTTCATTCTGTCGTTTATCAGCCATGCTACGGGTATTGTGGCACTGCTGATCCCAATGGCATTAATTGTCAGAAAAAACAAATACATTCCGATACTTATCGTCGTCGCCAGTCTACCCCTGGCCTTTATGGGAAGTTCGGCGTTAATTTCTCTTATTTCCAGCCATATCGGTTCTCTGGGCGACAGGGCAATGGGCTATGCCAACCAGGATTCCGCGCAGGAACAAGGCATCATTACGCTTTCCAACCTGAAAAATATTGGCTTCGTCTTCATTTTTAGCTTTCTGCTGCTAAGTGACAAAATAAAGAATTTCGACGAAGAAAAGTTTCGCCTCTACTACATTCTGGTCATTACGTTTGCCATTGGTAGTGGTTTAAGGATGGCATTGCAGGATTATGCCTCTGGTGGCCGCTTGGCAAACTATCTGTTGCAGGTTGAGCCGGTACTTATTTCTCTGTGTATCTGGGAAACCAGGAAAGCAATGAAGGTTCTGGCCGTGGGTATTACGGTACTCATGGTTCTTTACTATCTATATTACAATACCATTTCAAGTAAGCAGTCGATTACTGGCTACGAAGTTTCACGTACCTTCCAGTTATTCCGCTAATTTCTAATGCGCTGGCATCCAATGCCAGCGCACCTTCCTCTATTTAAGAATACCCCGATGGACACATAAGGAAAATCCGAATATCTTCCCTCATCAGGGCTTCACTTGATTTTTGAACCTTTTAAAACTCTAATAGTAGTACATCTGCGTCAGCAGTGATCGGAATATTCCTAACAACTCATGTAAAATCTAATAACGATTTTACTGGCGCAACGTCACTCAATGAAAGAATGCAGATATGAACGAAAAAAATAACTTCGACATCGTCCGACTATCGCTCGCCTTTATCGTGTTACTGGTGCATTCGGCAGAAGTGACGAGAAATGCTGACATTCGTTTCCTCTCGCACTTCCTGAATAGTGATTTTGCCGTAAGAGGATTTTTCGCAATAAGTGGTTTTCTTATTGCAAAAAGTTACTTGAGAAGTAAATCGCTGACCTCCTATTTTATTAAACGTGCACAACGCATTCTCCCCGCCTATATATTCGTGGTGATTATGTGTTTCGTGATTGGGATGTGCATCACCACGCTGCCTCTGGTCGATTTTCTGAAGAACAAAGAATCGATTAAGTATCTCATTGCGAACTTTTCGTTCCTCAACTTCATCCAGCCTTCGCTGCCCGGAGTGTTCACCAATAACCCCAACCAGCCGATGGATGGTTCGCTGTGGACGATTAAGGCCGAGCTGACGCTTTACGTACTGCTGCCCTTTGTGCTGCCGCTGATGAAGAAGAGCCCGTTGAAAGTCTGGACGGCGATTTTCATCATCTCCAGCCTGTGGTTCTTCTTTTTCTCGATGGTGTATACCGGCCCGAAAGCCGATACCCTGGCGAAACAGTTTATTTCGCTCGCCTCTTTCTTCTTCTTTGGCAGTCTGCTGGCAACGCATCAACCCACTTTTGACCGCCTGAAAGAGATCACCATTGTTTCGCTGGTGCTGTTTTTGTTGTTCAAAAACACCGACTACTCCTTCCTTATTGAACCCATCGCGTTCTCTTCCGTGGTGATTCTGTTCTGCACCAACCTGTGTAGCGAGATTAAAATCAGCCAGTATGGCGACCTGTCTTACGGCATGTACCTCTACCACTGGCCGATTATTCAGCTGCTGCAACACTTTGGGGTTTTCACCGCCAACGCTTACCTGGGCTTGCTGATGACGATTGTTATCACCCTGGCGCTGGCCTACACCTCATGGAATTTGCTGGAAAGCCGCTTCCTGAAACGCGCGCACCACACCCCACCCTCCATCGCCGGCAGCACCGCACGCGATTAAAGCGATTTATCGCGCAAATGAAAACAGCGCGATAAATCGCGCTGTTACGGGGTGTGGGTATTGTGATTCAGATGGTGGCACCCATCGATAAACGATAGTGCAGGTTGACCTGTTCGATGGTCGGCAGATGGTTAATCTTTTTGATGACAATCTCTGTCGCCACTTTACCCATTTCAAAACGTGGTGTGATGACACTCGCCAGGCGGGGCGTGGTGACCTGACCAATTTCCAGCCCGTGGAAACCGGCGATTGCCATCGATTGAGGCACCGCAATGCCAGCGGCATGGCACTCCTGCAACACCCCCACCGCCAGATCATCATTGGTACACAGAATCGCGTCCATATCCGGGTAGAGCTGGCGCGCCAGCGTCATCATGCCGGTACCAATCGACACTGAGGAGACTTTGTTCGGCACAATGCGCCCTTCCGGCAACCCCGCCGCTGACACCGCATCACAATAGCCGGCGTAGCGTTGTTCATCACGACGGTCCGACATGGAGCCAAAGTAGATTACGCGTTTTTTGCCGCTTGCCAGCAGCATTGCCGTCATGTCGTAACCGGCACGATAGTTGTCAAAACCCACATTGATACGATCGCGCGCCTCGGTCAGCCCCATCACCTCCGCCACCGGGATACTGGCCGCTTTGAGGTATTTTTCTGCGCGTACGGTGTGCACCGATTCTGTAAGGATCAGCCCTTTAATATTCAACGCCAGTACCGTGGCGATTTGTTCCTCTTCCCGTTGCGGGTTGTAGTCGTAATTGACCACCAACGTTTGATACCCCTGAGCGCTGGTCACCGATTCGATACCCGCCAGCAGGTCGGCAAAGATTTGATTATTAAAGGAAGGAATAAGCACACCAATGCGCGGTGGGCTGGAACTGGTCTGAGCAAGGTTGTCAGGATCGGGCGTATAACCGATCTCGGCAATCACGCTGGCAATTTTGTCGGCCGTTTCCGTTTTAACTTTTTCCGGCGTACGTAAATATCGGCTCACCGTCATCTTGGTGACCCCCGCCAGGGTGGCAATATCATCCAGAGTGATGCGCTGCGTTTTCATCGCGATATCCGCAAAGACGGCCTTTCAATCAACGTATTATGCCTGCTGCCCGGAAAAAAATGAAACCACGGAGTGCCGCTGCTACAGCCCCTTTTCAACGCGCCTTTTCAGAATGAAAATTCCAGTAAAAAGCAAGCCGTGCAACCTCCCCCTTCGGCAAAAATGACAAAAAAACCTATCATTTCATCTGGATAAACATTAGTCGATTTAACTCAAACCATAATTTTCGCAACACGCCTCACACATTTCGGAAAAAATGATCCAAAAATATCCATTTAGAAAATATATTTCAATATTGAGTACCCTGCGTGAAGAAACGGAACATCGACAACCTACAACATTCCTCTTTCTGGACAAGCAACGTTCAGGCCGTAGAGACAAGGGGCTATAACAATGAATACCAGGCAAAAACGCTACAACATGAAGTATGTCATCCTCTGCTGTACCGTCGCCGCATTTGGCGGACTGCTGATGGGGTATGACTCTTCCATCATCTCCGGTGCCATCGAACCATTAAGTGAATACTTCCAACTGACGCCAGCAGAAACCGGCTGGGCAGTGTCTAACATCCTGCTTGGCAGTCTGGTCGGCTGCTTTATCGCGCCACGTTTGAGCGATGTGCTGGGACGTAAAAAGTCTCTCGCCATCACCGCGTTACTGTTTACCGTTTCGGTCATTGGCACCGCCATTGCGCATAATTTTACGGTGTTCGTCATTTTCCGCATGATCGGTGGCCTGGCAATCGGCCTCGCTTCGGTGATCTCTCCCATTTATCTGGCCGAGCTGTCACCCTCCAAATTTCGTGGCCGCACCACGGCGCTTTATGCGGTGTGTTGTGTCGGTGGACAATCGGTGGTGCTGCTGACCAACTACTTCATCACCAAATCGATGCTGCCTGACGCGATGATCGCCCTGGGCTGGCGCTACATTCTGGCGACAGCGCTGGTGCCGTGTGCGCTGTTTATCTTCTTTATCGCCTTTATCCCGGAATCACCACGCTGGAACGTGCTGAAAGGCAAGTACGATGCCGCGCTGGATACGCTAACCAAAATCTCCAATCGCGAACATGCGGAGAGCGTCTTTAGCGAGATCAAACACTCGTTCTCCGCTGAGACGGCAAGCCAGCATAAAGCGCGCTTCCGTCTGGATAAAACCACCGTGCCTTTGCTGGTGATCGGCATCGGTCTGGCGGTAGGCAACCAAATCAGTGGCATTAACGTGATTCAGTATTTCGGTCCGACGCTGCTGAAGAACGTCTCGGGGAGTGTCGATTCGGCGTTGTTACAAACCTTCTGGCTGTCGGTCTGTCAGTTCATCGGCGTGCTGGCCGGGATGACGCTGATTGATAAAGTCGGACGTCGCAAGCTGCTGCTGCTTGGCGCAATCACCTCCTGCATCTTCCTCGCTTACTCGTTTATTGCCTTCTACTATCATCTGCCTGGCCTGCTGCCGGTGATCGGCCTGTTCGCGTATATGATTTTCTTCGGCATGACCTGGGGACAGATTGTCTGGACGGTGCTGGGTGAAATCTTCCCGACGGAAATTCGCTCCATCTGCGTCGGGATCTCGATTTGTGCGATGTCGATGGCAAACTTTGTCATCAGCACCACCTTCCCGATCATGAACAGCAATCCGCTGCTGATCGACATGTTCCACGGTGGTTTCCCGCTGCTGCTGTTCGCAATCTTCTCACTCGGTATGTACTTCTTCACTTTCCGTTATTTACCGGAAACCGCTGGGGTATCGCTGGAGAAAATTCACGGTCTGGTGCTGGAGAAGTTTAATGTTGAGGCCGAAGTGCCGGCCAGTAGCGGCAGCACGAAAACCAGTGAATCGCTGAATATTCCGCGTCATTAACACATATAGCGGCGCGCGATAAATCGCGCCGCTACGCATCGGAAGAGAGGTTAATCCATCCGCTGCTCATACTGTTCAATCACTGCCAGCGCCAAACCGTTGGCAGGATCAATACGCTGCGGCAGAAAATGCAGCGCGGTATGGGTGAAGGTAAACGCCAACGTACTCGCCTCCGCCGCCTGCTGTACGGCTCTGGTAAAGACCGGGCAGGCATTCCACGCGGCATCAATCATTATGCTGGCCGGATTAAGCAGTAGCATCACCTGACTCAACGCACTGCCGAGCTGCGCCCCTGCCTCACTCAATACCGCATCCACAATCGCCGGTTCACTGTCACGATTTTGCCAGCGCAAACCAGGCTTGCGGCGCAACAGTTGCTGTTGAATGGCTGGCTGACTGACCAGCGCTTCCAGGCAACCCAGCCGGCCACAGCTACAGCGTGGACCGTCAGGCTGTACGGTGAGATGCCCAACTTCACCCGCGGTCCAGCTGCTGCCGGTAAACACTTCACCGTGCTGAACCAACGCCCCGCCAATCCCTTCGGCAATACGGAGATAGAAATGGCTTTGGCTTTTGTCTAACGCTAGTTGCTGCACCGACAGCAAAGCCGCTGCCTTGACGTTATTCATGATGCGCAGTGGCAGGTCAATCCCGCGCCGTAGCGGCGTCAGCAGATCAACATCCTGCCAGCCAAGATGGGAAGAAAAATGCATCCAACCGCGTTGCGGATCGACGATGCCAGGAAAACCGATCGCGATGCCAATCAGTTCCGGGTGCGCTGCACGCAGGGCCTGGCAGCACTCCACCAGCTCCTGGAGCAGTAACGCCGGGTCGCTGGTTTCCGAACGCCAGGTTTGCTCGGCAATCACCTGCGAGAAATAGTCGCAAACTCGCCAGTGTATCGCCTGCCGTTCGACCATAATGCCCGCACTTTTGAGTTTCTCCGGGCGTAGCGATATCTCGATTTTCGGTCGCCCGGCAGCCGCGACACTCACCGGCCCCAGTTCGTTGATTAACCCCTGCGCCAGCAGATCATCCACAATCAGCGAAACGGTATTTTTGCTGAGGGTTAATGCCTGGGCTAAATCCTGGCGGGAGGTCACTCGGGTTTGCCGCAGCTGCGTCATCACCCGCTTCAGGTTATTCAGTCTTAGTAACGCTGGCCCTTTGCCCATCGTTTTCATGACAACCTCAACCGGCAGAATGGTAGAGGTTCAGTGTAGCAGTGTACGGGTGCGCTTTATCTCAGACTTTGTTGTCATTTTTGACGTAGCGCACCAGATAAAATGAGGTTGGATAATTAATACTCATCGCCGCGCACGCGGCTGCGGTAACTTTCCCAATCGAAGCGTACCCACAAGCTGTTGCCCAGGCGCATACGGTCCATTACGCGCTCGCCCAATAGCGCGTTCATACCGGCAGGGTCGAGGTTTGACAACATGCCCGTCGGGCGTTTCGACGAGGAGCGGCGATCAACAATCTGGTTGATGATCACTTTTTCATAGCGTGATTCGCTCTGCATACCGATCTCATCGATCACCAGCAGATCGACGGTGCTGAGATCCTGCAACAGGCGTTCCTCGGTGATATCGCTGCCACCGCTGAAGGTGCCTTTCATGCTCGACATCAAATCTGCCACGGTGACAATCAGCACGCTTTTACCGCGAATAATCAGATCATTGCCGATAGCCGCCGCCAGATGGTTTTTACCGGTGCCAGGGCGGCCGGAAAACACAAAGCTGGAGATACTGTTATCAAAACCCGCAGCGTATTCCCTCGCCAGACTCAACGCTTTGCGCTGCCCTTCGTTTTCCACCCGATAGTTGTCGAACGAGCAATTCATATGCAACTCACGGATACCGGAACGGCCCATGATGCGCTGCATTTTCATTGCGCGGTTTTCACGCACAATCGCCTCAGAACGCAGACGACCCTGCTCCTGATTCCAGGCCAGCAGCTCCTCGCCACTGGTGAATTTTGGCTTTACCTCTGTCGGCATCAGTTTTTTCAGGCGGTTGAATAGATCGTTCGGCGTTTTCATCATTCACCTCGAAAACCATCGGGAATATCATAATCAGTATTGCTGATCTGCGTGATATCGCGCTTCGGCTGACCGCCATTGGCGGCCCGGTTCATCTGCACGCTGCGCGCCAGTTTCTGTTGCCACTGCACATGATGAAACAGACGACCTTCAGCCTGCCAGTAAGCAACAAAGGTCGCCAGCTCAGCCGCCGTCACCGGTTCACTCAGCGCCACACCCCAGATTGCCGCCTGACGTTGAAAATCGGCATCGGGCTGCCAGCCCGCATACATGGCAAATTTACCGACCGGCGTCGCTATCGGGGCAAGCGGAGTGTCAAACAAACTGTCATCCAGGGTGACATCGTTGGGTTGCTGCGCGGCTGCTTCCAGCGCCAGCAATTGCGCCAGCCGTTGTGGCGTCAGCGCATAAAACGCCGGCGCGTTATGCTGCAACACCGCCAGCGTGCCGTTTTCTGCCTGTTGCAGCACCGCGATCGGGTCATGGCAAAAGCCATCTAACCCGACCAACGTAGAAGTTAAGATTTTGACTGACATGAAGAAACCTGACGTTGACAAACCCAGTGCGTCGAACGAATTTCCTCGTCCGACGCTATGGTTGCAGTGTACCTGTTTTAGCGCGCAGGATCGCCAAAAAAGGTTAGCGGGTAGCGATCTGAGGCTGGGCGTGATTCATATTGGAACTCGCTTTGGCAGCAGCCGGGGCGTTAGCGAGCTGTGGACGGGTTTGCCACAAATAACGCACCGAGGCGATGAGGCAAAGACTGTAACCCAGCAGCTCACTGCCTTCCTCAGCCATATTTTTCACCACGCGGTTGTAGCCATCCAGCATCAGATGCTCCCATAGCTGGTGCATACCAAACAGGCGAGAGAACACCAGCACAGCCAGCAAGCCACTCGCCATCATTTGCCAACTCCGGTGCTGAACCAGTTCGACCAGGCCCGGTAAAATCTGTTTAGGCTGACGCAAGGCCATTGCCAGTGAGGCTGCGGTGACTGCCAGAGCAAACCATACCCAGCAGCCATGCTTGATGATGTCGAACAGAAAATCCAGCTCGCGGATCAGCATGCAGGTAAAGAATCCACCCACCAGAATCAAAGCGGGTCGCTGGCGTGAGGCGATAAAAAACAGTCCGGCGTTAATTGCCAGCATGATTTCTTGCGTCACTTCGGTGAATGAAGTCTCCTTCATCGCATCGTTCATCCAGTTGACGTCGATGTAGACCATCGCCATCGCAAAAACTAAAACCAGCCCACTGATGAAAAAAGCCGATAATTCACGGCCAAGTATAAATAAATTGTCGCGCATGTTGTTACCAATGATAATGATTAGCATCCTTATTATATTTTTATCATCCTTATTTACTTCTCATTTTATGCCGATTAAAAACTGGCGCTGACGCCGAGGCTATAAATGAACTGCTCACCGCTGCTCATGGCACCGTTTTGCGAGAATGAGGCAAAAGCCGACAGATGTTGCCCCAGCGGCATATTGGCGCCGACGCTGACATCCATCCAGTTGTTCTCCCGTGCGATCCCCCCATCACTGCGCGGGGTGAAATTCATCTCCCCCAATTGGTGGCTGTAGCTAATCTGTGCGTAAGGGGCTATCCAGCCAAGGCTGGAATCAACGCGCCACCCCAATGATGCAATGTGATCATCTTTATCAGGTTCAACGAATTCGCACTGCGGGCAGCTCAGCGGTGACGAGTCGACAGCGTATTGCGCCACCGGCCCGGTCGTGAGCGTCTCATTGACAGGTAACTGCCAGCCTGCCGACATGCGATGAGTAAAAGGGTTAGCACCGACGCTGGCCGCTTCGGTATGGACGCTGACCACGGCCTCACCCGGTGCATTCAGCGCGGCATCCATCAGATTATTAGTGCTATTTTCTGTCAACATCAGGTGATTTTGGGAAATTTTTTCGGCAAGTATGGCGTTGTAATCCGGTGAAGCTACCGACTGACCCTGGCTGTTCTCATCCCAGGCCAATACCGGGCAGGACACGGCAAATAGCCATGCACACCCCATCACCAGCGCAAGATTGTGCTGGCCTGACCGCTGACTTTTCTGCAACATGAAAGACTCCTGACGAGCCAGATAGGAACCGGGCGTTTAGGTATTGGATATAACAGTTATCGGCGCCCTTTGATTAACTATTAACCGATTATTGAATACGTCAAGGGAAACGAAGTATTTTCCTCTGCTTAAGGAGTGATGCAATGCAACGATGTGGCTGGGTAACACAGGATCCGCTCTATCTGACGTACCACGATACTGAGTGGGGTGTTCCGCAAACCGATAAGCGCGCCTTATTTGAAATGTTATGTCTTGAAGGGCAGCAGGCGGGGTTGTCATGGATTACCGTGTTAAAAAAACGCGCCAACTATCAGCGAGCATTTCATCAGTTTGATCCGCAGGCCATCGCGTCAATGGATGAACAAGATCTCGATCGCCTGATGCAGGACAGCGGGTTAATTCGTCAACGCGCCAAGCTGGCGGCGATCATTACCAATGCCCGCGCTTATCTGGCGATGGAAGCCAACGGAGAGGACTTTTCCCGCTTTATCTGGGAATTTGTCAATAACACGCCAATTTTACACAATTATGCCGACTACAAACTGGCCCCCACCACCTCCGATCCTGCTATAGCACTGTCAAAAGCGCTGAAGAAGCGTGGTTTCAAATTCATCGGCCCCACGATTTGTCACTCGTATATGCAGGCTTGTGGCTTGATTAACGATCATCAAACCGATTGTTTTTGCCATCCCGCTAACCGTTAAGGCATTTCTTTACAATTTAAGACTTATTCTCACGTTTTTTCCCATGATTTGACGGCATAATCAGCACCGTTTTGGGGTTTTTTCCCCCACTTAAATCTAAGGGACTTTTAATGAATAAGCACATTGTTGCACTTGCCTTGTTACTGAGTGGCAGCCTGGCCCTGTCCGGCTGTACGACTAACCCCTATACCGGCGAATCGCAGGCGGGTAAATCCGGTATTGGCGCTGGTCTTGGCGCAGTGCTGGGCGCGGGTGTTGGCATGATGTCGTCATCGAAAAAAGATCGCGGTAAAGGCGCACTGATCGGCGCGGCGTCTGGCGCAGCATTAGGCGGCGGTATCGGTTATTACATGGATGTGCAGGAAGCGAAACTGCGCGACAAAATGCGTGGTACCGGCGTCAGCGTGACGCGTCAGGGCGATAACATCGTGCTAAATATGCCGAATAACGTCACCTTTGATTCCAGCAGCAGCAACCTGAAACCGGCGGGTGCCAACACCCTGACCGGCGTGGCGATGGTGCTTAAAGAGTATCCAAAAACGGCGGTCAACGTGACCGGATATACCGACAGCACCGGCACGCGCGCACTGAATATGCGTCTGTCGCAACAACGTGCTGAAAGCGTGGCCAGCGCGCTGATTGTGCAGGGTGTCGAAGCCAGTCGTCTGCGCACCCAGGGCCTGGGGCCGGATAACCCGGTTGCCAGCAACAGCACCGAGGCAGGTAAAGCACAAAACCGTCGCGTTGAAATCACCCTCACCCCACTGGGGTAATAATAAATGGGCCTGCATTGACAGGCCCATTTTGTCTTTTTTTACGCCACTTTTGGCACTTGCTGCTACCCATTACTGTCAAATATTATCAACCGATAGAGCCGCCGATTTCTTTATGTTAGCTTGATCAAAAATTGATCAATGGAAGCCCATCATGTCGCTGAAAGCCATCGCCTCCGTTCTCGGACTTTCCGTTACCACCGTGAGTCGTGCACTGAATGGCTATGATGATGTGGCAGAAGTCACCCGCAAACGTATCGAAGAAGAAGCCAGCCGCCGCGGCTATCTCCCCAACGCCGCAGCCCGCCGTCTGAAGACCGGCCGCGCCAACACCGTCGGACTGGTGTTTCCCGACAGCTCCCTGCCCCTGAGCGACAGCCATTTTATTGAATTGCTGCAAACACTCGACCAACGCCTTGCCCGCGATGAAATCGACCTGCTAATGCTGGCCGATAAACCGCAGGACCAGCAACGCACCTTGCGTATGCTGCGCAGTGGTGCCATTGATGCGTTGATCGTCACCCATGCCATGCCGCAGGACATTCGCCTGCAACGGCTTCAACAAAAGGGGTTTCGCTTTCTGTCACTCGGTCGCAGCCAACTGGCGCAACCTTATGCCTGGTTTGATTACGATAATTACGCCGGGGTAAAGCTGGCGACCGATCACTGCCTGGCCGCGGGATTAACCCGCCTGGCGTGGCTGGGGGGTAATGAACCCAGCAGCTTTGTGCGCGATCGCCGCCGGGGTTTCCTTGATACCGTTACTCAACATCAACCGTTGCCTGTTCCGTTGATGGCTACCGTACCGCCTTCACGCCGCGCCGGATATCAGCAAACCGCGACCTGGCTGGCTGAGGGACAGCAGCCACAGGCGATCATCACCGATTGCAGCCCGCTGGGAGAAGGGGCCGCGATTGCGCTGCAACAGGCCGGACGGCTCAGCGGCCCACAGGCGATCCGATTGTTTGTCTACGACGGGCTGCCGCATGATTCCATCATCGACCACCCGGTCAACGCCATCCTGCAATGCTCACAACAGCATGTGGGTGAAAAACTGGCGGAGATGGTGCTGCAACTGCTGGAGGGGACACCGGTCAATCAGCTACAAACCTTGTGGCAACCGCGTCTGCACCTCACTTCTGACTAGCCGATTCTTGCAGAGCGGCGTTCCTGTGGTAGTCTTCGCCTGTTTCTTTTGAACCAGGTGTATGCAATGAAGACCAGGCCGCCCCGCGCGACTATCAGCGATGTTGCCCGCACGGCAAAAACCGGTAAAACCAGCATTTCACGCTACCTCAATGGCGAACAAAATCTGCTGTCGCCCGATCTCAAAGCGCGTATCGAACGCGCCATCGCCGAACTCGACTATCGCCCAAGCCAGATGGCACGCGGGCTGAAGCGGGGCCGTACCCGCCTGATTGGCCTGATCATTGCCGACATCACCAATCCCTATTCTGTTGATGTGCTGAGCGGCATCGAAGCCGCCTGCCGCGCCCACGGTTTTACCTTGCTGATGTGCAACACCAACAATGAAGTGGATCTTGAGCAGCATTATCTGCAACTGCTCAGCAGCTACCAGGTGGAAGGCATTGTGGTAAACGCCGTCGGTATGCACGAAGACATCCTCAAACGCCTGCAACAGTCGATGCTGCCGATGGTGCTGATTGACCGTAAAATCCCTGATTTCGCCTGTGATGTGGTGGGCCTGAATAACCCGGAAGCGGCACAACTGGCGACAAAACATCTGCTGGCTAATGGCTACGAAGCGCTGTTGTTCCTCAGCGAACCGCTTGGCAGCGTCAATACCCGCCGTGAGCGTCTGGCGTCGTTCTTCAGCACCGTGGCAACCCAACCTGCGGTACAGGCGGAAAACGCCGAAGTTGCGCTGCACCAACCTGAGCAGATGGATGCCACCCTGCGCGATTTCCACCAGCGCCATGCTGGAAAACGCTGTGCGGTGATGGCGGCTAACGGCGCACTAACGCTGCAAGTAGCGCGCGCGTTGCAACGGCTGAACCTGAGCTGGGGCGAGTCCATCGGTCTGCTCGGTTTCGATGAACTGGAGTGGGCCGCGCTGGCAGGCGTCGGCATCACCACCCTCAAACAACCCACCTGGCAAATCGGTTATGCTGCGCTGGAAAAAGTCATTGCGCGTATTGAAGGCGATGCCCATCCCGTCACAGAACAAGTGTTTTCCGGCGAGCTGATCGTGCGTGGCTCCAGCCAGCGGCTGGGTTGATCGAAGCGGCGCGATTTATCGCGCAATTTTGAGCCATCCCGGGTAAACCCCGCGCGATAAATCGCGCCGCTACGAATCTTGCCTCCCCCAACTCATGGCTCACTTCGTGAGCAGGATCATACTTCCAACGTCTGCATCTTCCCTTTGGAACCGGTTCCATCTAACGTTTTTATAACGTTTGGGAGGCCGTGGGTGCCCGGAGAGATGAGATGAAACCAGAAATCATTGTTGTGACCGCTGCTTACGGCAGCAGCAAAGTGGCAGAACTTGGTGGTCAGTCGGCCCTGCTGCCGTTGATTAAACAAGCGGGAGCGGATGGCGTGGAGATTCGCCGCGAGCTGTTCAGCGCGGAGGATTTATCGCAGCTTCCCGCTCTGGGTCAAGCCATTACCCGCCAGGGATTAAGCGCCTGTTATTCAGTGCCGGAAACGCTGTATCTGGCCGATGGCGCACTGAACCCGCATCTGGCGCAGTTCCTGTCCGAAGCACAACAGATTGGCGCGCAGCAGCTGAAACTGTCGCTCGGTCACTTTATCGATCTCCATACCACCGCCTTAGCCGCCGTGCTGGCCGCTTCTCCCGTCGAACTGGTGGTGGAGAACGACCAAACGACCGACTGCAAACTGGCTCCGATGCAGCGCTTTTTCCATCAGGCGCGCGATGCGGCGCTGCCGCTGGAGATGACGTTTGATATGGCGAACTGGCGCTGGACCGGCGAAGACGCACGTCTGGCCGCGCAGCAATTGAGCCATTACGTTGGCTACGTGCATGTCAAAACAGCGGTACCGCATCGCGACAGCTTCCGTGCTATCGCGCTGGATGACAGCCCTGAAGACTGGCGCGCCCTGCTGCACGCTCTGCCTGCGGATGCGCCACGCGGCATTGAATTCCCGCTGGAAGGCGACGATCTGCTGGCGGTAACCCGCCATTACGTTGACCTGCTGCGCGCCCGTTAAGGAGTTGCTGATGACCACCCAACTTGATGTCGTGACCATTGGCGAGGCGATGGCGATGTTTATCGCGCAGCAGACCGGCGATCTGGCCGCTGCTGACCACTTTATCAAACGGATCGCCGGTGCCGAGCTGAACGTGGCGATTGGTCTGGCGCGCCTCGGCTTACAGGTCGGCTGGGTCAGCCGCGTCGGTGATGACAGCTTTGGCCGTTTTACCCGGCAACAGCTGGAAAAAGAGGGCGTGGATCACCGCTGCGTCACCACGGATGCCCGCTACCGCACCGGTTTCCAGCTTAAATCGCGCGTCGAAGATGGCTCCGATCCCGAAGTGGAGTATTTCCGCAGCGGTTCCGCAGCCAGCCATCTGTCACCGGATGATTTCAACGCCGATTACTTCGGCAACGCACGCCACCTGCATCTGAGTGGCGTTGCGGCCGCGATTTCCGACAGTTCGCTGGCGCTCTGCAAACATGCCGCCAAAGAGATGCGCGCGCGCGGCAAAACCATCTCGTTCGATCCAAACCTGCGTCCGGTGCTGTGGCGCAGCGAAGAGGAGATGCGCAAGCAGCTGAACCTGTTGGCGGAATATGCCGACTGGGTGCTACCGGGCGAGAAAGAGGGGCGGATTTTGACCGGCTACCGTCAACCGGAAGCCATCGCTGATTTCTACCTCGATAAGGGGGTGAGAGCGGTGGTGATCAAAACCGGCAGCGATGGTGCCTGGTTCAAAACCGCCGCAGGCGACAAAGGTCTGGTGGCGCCGATTCGCGTCGACAAGGTGGTCGATACCGTGGGTGCCGGTGACGGTTTTGCCGTCGGTCTGATCAGCGCCCTGCTGGAAGGAAAAACGCTGCCGCAGGCAATGCTGCGCGGCAACAAAATTGGTTCGCTGGCCATTCAGGTGGCGGGCGACAGCGAAGGACTGCCAACACGCGCCACGCTGGGCGATTACTAATTCCGTCGCGGTAACCCCCCTCTCCCTTATGGGAGAGGGTCGGGGTGAAGGTCATCAACCGCAGAGGACCACGCGATACATCGCGCCGCTACACTTGAGGATAATCCTATGAAAACGCAGACAATCGCACCAAAACGCTGGTGGTTTATCATGCCCATCGTGTTTATCACCTACAGTCTGGCGTATCTGGACCGGGCGAACTTTAGCTTCGCCTCCGCCGCTGGGATTAACGACGATCTGGGTATCACCAAGGGCATGTCATCGCTGCTCGGTGCGCTGTTCTTCCTCGGCTACTTCTTCTTTCAGATCCCCGGCGCGGTGTATGCCGAGCGCCGCAGCGTGAAGAAGCTGATTTTTTGCTGCCTGGTGCTGTGGGGGCTGTGTGCTTCGCTGACCGGGGTGGTCAGCAACATCCCGATGCTGGCCGCCATCCGTTTTGTGCTCGGCGTAGTGGAAGCGGCAGTGATGCCCGCGATGCTGATCTACATCAGCAACTGGTTCACCAAATCCGAACGCTCACGCGCCAACACCTTTCTGATCCTCGGTAATCCGGTGACGGTGCTGTGGATGTCAGTGGTATCCGGCTATCTGATCGATTCCTTTGGCTGGCGTGAAATGTTTATCTTTGAGGGGATTCCGGCGGTGATTTGGGCCGTTGCCTGGTGGTTTTTGGTGCAGGACAAACCGTCGCAGGCGAAATGGATGAGCGAGGCGGAGAAAGCGGCGTTGCAGGCGCAATTGCAGAAAGAGCAGCAAGGGATCAAAGCGGTACGTAACTACGGGGAAGCCTTCCGTAACCGCAACGTTGTTCTGCTGTGCCTGCAATATTTTGCCTGGAGCATCGGCGTGTATGGTTTCGTGCTGTGGCTGCCTTCGATCCTGCGTAACGGCACGCAGATGGGAATGGTGGAAGCGGGCTGGCTGTCAGCGGTGCCCTATCTGGTCGCCACCATTGCGATGATCGTCGTCTCCTGGGCATCGGATAAGATGCAGAATCGCAAACTGTTTGTCTGGCCGCTGCTGCTGATTGGTGCGCTGGCGTTCCTCGGTTCTTACCTGGTCGGTTCCAGCAATTTCTGGCTGTCCTATGCGCTGCTGGTGATTGCCGGTGGTGCGATGTATGCCCCATACGGCCCGTTCTTCGCCATCATCCCGGAAATGCTGCCGCGTAATGTGGCCGGTGGCGCGATGGCGCTGATTAATAGCATGGGCGCACTCGGATCCTTCGTCGGATCATGGATAGTAGGCTATCTTAATGGCGCAACCGGCAGCCCGTCGGCTTCTTACATTTTTATGGGCGCAGCGTTGCTGGCATCGGTGTGGCTGACGTTGATAGTCAAACCCGCCGAAAACAAAGCGCCGCCGCTGCACGGGGCAAAACACGCCTGAAAGCGTAAGCGAAAATGACTTTTCCGGGCGACGTTGTCGCCCGTCACTCGTTCTACAGGGAGCAAAAGATGAAACCTGCTGTGATTCTTTACAAGAGCCTGCCGGATGACCTGCGTGCCAAACTGGATGCGCATTTCACCGTGACCGAAGTCAGCGATATTTCGCCAGAAAGCGTCAAACAGCACGCGGCGCAGTTTCAACAGGCGCAGGGCCTGCTGGGTTCCGGCGGTAAAGTGAATGGCGATTTGCTGGCACAGATGCCGGCGCTGCGTGCCTGCTCTACCGTCTCGGTTGGTTATGATAATTTCGATGTCGCGGCACTCAGCCAGCGCGGTGTGGTGCTGATGCATACACCAACGGTGCTGACTGAAACTGTAGCCGATACTCTGATGGCGCTGGTGCTGAGCAGCGCGCGCCGCGTCACCGAGCTGGATGCCTGGGTGAAGGCCGGACAGTGGCAGGCCAGCATCGGCCCGCAACATTACGGCGTGGATGTCCATCATAAAACCCTCGGTATTCTGGGTATGGGGCGTATCGGCATGGCTGCGGCGCAACGCGCGCATTTCGGCTTTGGCATGAACATCCTCTATAACGCCCGCCGCCAGCATAGCGAAGCCGAAACGCGTTTCGGCGCACGCGCCTGTGATTTAGAGACTTTGCTGAAAGAGAGTGATTTTGTCTGCGTTATCCTGCCGATGACCGAACAGACGCACCATATGATCGGCGCGGCACAGTTAAAACTGATGAAGCCGAGCGCCATTTTGATCAACGTTGGCCGTGGCCCGGTGGTGGACGAGCAGGCGTTGATTAGCGCGTTGCAAGACGGCACCATCCACGCCGCCGGTCTGGATGTGTTTGAGCAGGAGCCGGTGCCTGCCGATTCCGCGCTGCTGAAGCTGCCCAATGTGGTGACATTACCCCATATCGGTTCCGCCACTCATGAAACCCGCTACGGCATGATGAGCGATGCTGTCGATAACCTGATCGCGGCATTAACCGGCAAAATCGAGAAGAATTGTGTCAATCCAGAGGTTGTGAAATAAGGCTTTGCACCTTTTCCCCGCCTGACCATTGCGCCCGCCTGTTACGGGCGCTATGGTTGTCCCCAATCAGTCATCACAATGTTTTAACCTGCTATGTCTTTTTCTCAGTTCGGCGACAAATTTACGCAACATTCCGGCATCTCACGTCTGATGGAAGATATGGGGGAAGGATTGCGTACCCCCGGCACCATCATGCTCGGCGGCGGTAATCCGGCACAAATCCCGGAAATGAATGACTATTTCCACCAGCTTTTGCAGCAGATGCATCAGGAAGGCAAACTGAGCGAAGCGCTGTGCAACTACGACGGCCCACGCGGCAAAGCGTTGCTGCTTGATGCGCTGGCGAAGATGTTACGCGACGAATTTGGCTGGCCGCTGACGGCGCAAAATATCGCCCTGACCAACGGCAGCCAGAGCGCATTTTTCTATCTGTTTAATCTGTTCGCCGGACACCGCGCCGACGGCAGCAAAAAACGCGTACTGTTCCCGCTGGCACCGGAGTATCTCGGTTACGCCGACGCCGGGCTGGAGGAAGGGCTGTTTGTTTCTGCCAAGCCGAACATTGAATTGCTGCCGGAAGGCCAGTTCAAGTATCACGTTGATTTTGACCACCTGCCGCTGAATGATGATATCGGTCTGATTTGCGTTTCGCGTCCGACCAACCCCACCGGCAATGTCATCACCGATGACGAGCTGTTACAACTGGATGCGCTGGCGCAGCAACATGAAGTTCCGCTGTTGATCGATAACGCCTACGGCGTGCCCTTCCCCGGCATTATCTTCAGCGAAGCGCGCCCACTGTGGAATCCCAACATTATTCTGTGCATGAGCCTGTCGAAACTCGGCCTGCCGGGGGCGCGTTGCGGCATTATCGTTGCCGATGAAAACACCATCAGCGCGATCGGCAATATGAACGGCATCATCAGCCTGGCACCGGGGAGCATCGGCCCGGCGATGGCGAACGAAATGATTGCGCGCGGCGATTTATTGCGCCTGTCAGAACAGGTGATCAAGCCGTTTTATCAGCATAAGGTTAGCGAGACGATCGCCATCCTGCGCCGCTATTTGCCGGAAGATCGCTGCCTGATCCACAAACCAGAAGGGGCGATTTTCCTCTGGCTGTGGTTCCGTGACCTGCCGATCAGCACCGAAGCGTTATATCAACGGCTGAAGGCGCGCGGCGTACTGATGGTACCGGGGCATTTCTTCTTCCCGGGCCTGGAACAGGAGTGGCCGCATACCCATCAATGTATGCGCATGAATTATGTGCCAGACGCAGCCAGCATTGAACACGCGGTGCAGATTCTGGCGCAAGAGATCGAAGACGCCTGGCGCGCCTAATCCTGCTTCGCTTCCAGCAATGACAGCTGGCACCACTGTGCCAGTTGTCGAATTGCCTGCTCCACTTCCTCATTCCAGCCAAATCCGGCGTTCAGTCGGAAGCAGTGATCATAGCGGTGGTCGGTGGCAAAAATATGCCCCGGCGCAATGCCAATCCCGGCATTGCGTGCTTTGAGAAACAGCGCACGCACGTTTAACGCCTGCATCGGCATCTCCACCCACAGTACGTAGCCGCCTTCGGGATCAGACACGCGCGTTCCTGCCGGGAAATAACGCAGCACCGCCTGGCGCATATGGTGAATCTGATTCGCCAGTTCACGCCGCAGCTTACGCAGATGGGCATCGTAGCCGCCATTACGCAGCAGCTCAGCAATCGCCGCCTGCGACAGCACCGAAGTCCCCATCGTCGAGGTGTATTTCAGCGAGGCGATTTTACGCATGTAATTGACGCTGTGCACCCAGCCAATACGGATACCTGGCGCCACGGTTTTCGAGAAGCCGCTGCACAGAATGACGTTCGGGCTGAAGGCGCGCATCGGGAACGGACGGCGTTCACCAAAGGCGGTATCACCGAAGATATCATCCTCAATGATCACCACATCGTTTTCGTCGGCCTGGCGTGCAATGTAGGCCTTTTGTTCGTTGGGGATGCTTTTGCCAAGCGGGTTATTGATGTTGTTGAGGCTGAGATACGCCTGCACCGCTTTGCGCTGGAACAACGTCGTCAGTTTCTCAACGTTGACGTAGCCTTCCGCGCCCGCCTCCACTTCAATCACCCGTAGATTGAGGTTGTGCAGCATCTGCAACAACACAAAATAACAGGGTGATTCCACCGCCACGATATCACCGGGACGAGTGGTGGCGCGCAGCGACAGCGAGATCGCCTCAATACAACCGTTGGTGATCAGGATGTCATCAGCGTTGATGTTGCAGCCATAATCCACCGCACGGCGGGCAATTTCCGCCTTCAATGGTGCATAGCCAGTACCCTTAACGGTATTCCCGAGCAGCGCCGGTTTGCTGTACCCCATCTGACGCATCAGCAGACCAATTTTCTTTACCGGATACAGCGAGATATCGCCGTTTGCCAGATCCAGCCTTACGCGACAATCCGAACCCACCATCGCCAGATGCAGTTCGGTCTGCTCATCCAGTGGTGCGATTTCACGCGGTTGTTCATGGCTGACCAACGGCAACTTTTTGTCGGCCTTACGTGGTGCCACAAAAAAGCCGGACTTGGGACGTGCCACCGCATAGTGTTCATCCTCAAGTGTGCGTAATGTTTTGAGCGCGGTGGTCATACTGACTCGGTACTGCGTAGCCAGCGTGCGCACCGAGGGTAAGCGACTGTCTGGCGGCAGCGATCCGCTGTGAATCGCCTGTTTGATCTGTTCTGCTATCTGACGGTAACGACTGCTCTGACTCTCCTGTTCTTCCGTCTCACCCGCCATCTGTTCCACCCCATATCGTGCTGATCTGTGCGTATCCATCAGATTACATTCAAAGTAGTTTAGGCTGCATCTGTTAAATCAATCACCTTGCGTATCGGTGGCTGGCACCCAGCCGCGCAGCATGAAGACTGAGACATTCATTCCCAAGCACCTTCGTGGCCCTTTACCCGCAATGTTGCCGTGTTCAAGGCAATAGCGATTTTATTAGCCAAAGGAAAAAGTGAAAAATGAATAATCTGTCCACCATGATGAGAGAAATTGAAGGATATCTATCCCCCGCCATTCTCGCATCTGCTCAGGCTTGTTCCCGCCGTTTGCTCGCCGCGCTACCCGATACGCACCACCCCGAAAACAACCGCGTGCTGCTCGCCTATGGCGGCGGCAAAGACAGCAGCTATATGGTGGCGTATGTCCGCTACATCCAGGGGTTGATCTGGCAACAGCGGGGGAGCACCTTTCAGCTCCGCATCAGCACCAACCGCCACGCGGCAATGAACGACAGCGTGATGGAGAATATCGATCGCGTTTATCGCGCGCTGCATATCCACCATGACGACTTTACCGAATGTCTGGTGACCGACGGATTACAGATTCGCCCTTTTTCCCGTTATTTGCCGATGCCGGAAGCGGTACGCCAGCAGAATCGCAGCGATGTGCTGATGAACGGCCACCGCTTCCGCGCCGATGCACGCTCCACCTTTTGCAACGCCTGCAACCTCAGCATGGTGAACTCCTTTGGCCTCGCGGCGCACTACGATGGCGGGGTGGATATGATCATCACCGGCGATTCGCCACAGGAACAAACCGCTTACCTCGCCTGGGCGCGCCACCTCTCCCGGCTGTTTAACGCACCGGTGGCGGATAAATCACGCGGCTTTAGCGGCTTTCTGCAAACCCTGGATGGCGTGGCGCAACGCTACTTTAGCGATGTCTACGGTGTCGATCAGGTTACCCCCGCGCACCGCATCACCTGGCAGCTTGAGCGCGATCCACTGTTCTTCAATATCTATCAGGACACCGCGTATGAAGCGGGGGCGCACTGGACGCTGCTCACTGAGTTTATGCAGTTCCGCTTCGATGAACTGATGTTCAGCTTCTCGGAATCTGACTGCGGCAACCCGACATTAATGGCCCATATTCGCGGCCTGCGCGCAGAAACCCTGTTGCAGCGTAGCTACGCCGAAGGCGTGCGCGAATATGCACGCTTTGCGCTGGGGTTGATGCAGCAAAAAGATTTTCCACCACAGCTGATCAGCGAAATGGCGGCACGTTATCAGGACGATGCCGCGATTGCGATTGCGCGGCAGCGGGCAACGCAGTTTGCCGAACAGGCATTTGGTCTCGATGAAACCCAGCTGGTGTGCATGATTTATTCGCCGTTTATCGCCGGTGGCCGCCAACTGAAAGCCTGGCTGCAACAGTTGCCGGACGCGCCGGAAGAAGCGGCGGTACGAGCCTTGCTGGAAGGCAACAGCAACCATCTGCTGTTGGCACAACAACTGGAGCAACTTTCCGGCCTGACCATCGCGCAGATGCGTCACTGCTGGCAAAGCGCGCAGGTGAGTTCATTGCTGGATAACCAGCAGCAGGATGCTCTGTCGCGCGTGCTGCGCTTCGACCCGCACAAAGCGGTGATCCAGGTTAACAATGGTGTCCTGCAGGACATCGTCACAGAAGTGATTTCCGGGCGTTAACCCGGTAAGGCCAACCGATGAGAAAGATTTTCCTGCAGATTGGTGCCACCCGCGACGGGCAAAATCCGTACTGCGCGGTGGCAAAGCGCGAAGGTTATTTCACTGTTCTGGCGGAGATGGGGGATTTTGTCGATTACCAGTCCCTCAGCCAGACCTTGCCGTTCGATCTGATCGTGCGGCTGGATCGACCGGAAAACCCCTGGGATGTGTTACAGGCGTGTCTGCATGCCGGGCTGCTGGAGCATCCACAGGTGGTGCTGGCGGGCTTTGAAGCCTATAACGCCAGCGCCGGTCGGGTGCGTGAGATACTGGCTGGCCCGGATGCCGGCCCCTGCTTTATCCCGCCGGACAAATACGCGCAACGCATGGCGCTGCGTAAGGCCTGGCCGCGTTTCCCCCAACCAGAGTTTCGCTTTTTTGCCTCGCCGCTCAGTATCCGCGACGCGCGGGAAGCGCTGCTCTACCCCTGCGTGATCAAGCCGGTCGATGGCGGCGGCGGCCTCGGTGTCTGGATGGTCGAGGAAGCCAGCCAACTGGATACCGTGATTAACAAACTGGTCGATACCATGAATTACGGTGGACGTGGGTTCTCGGGCTATATCGTCGAGAGCTGGCTGTGCGGCGACGAATATTCATTACAGGGCGTGGTGGATAACGGCCACGCGGTAGCCCTGACCTGTTGCCAGAAGGTGATTGAGCATCACAGCGACGCCGATGGCAGCATCAGCTTTTACGAATCCGGCCATGTGGCGATGGCCGCACAGCAACTGCCTGCGGCCTTTGCCAGCCTGATGAGTTTCTGTTGTGAAACTTTTGGCTACCGTCAGGGCGCTTTCCATATCGATTTCATCGTGGTCAATGGCGAACCGCATTTTCTCGAAATGGGTTTCCGCCTGTCGGGCATGGGTGTGGTGAACCTGGTTGAGGAAGTGACCGGCATCAACTGGGCCGACGTGGCATTTCAGATCGAAGCAGGACACGGTATGCCTGAGCTGCATTTCAATCAACAGGCGTCGGCGGTAGGTCGTCTGCGTTTGCGCCAGCCGCTGCAATATCACCAGGCAGAAAGCTGGATCGCGCAACAGCAGCGCGGCCAGCTACTGCCACCGCTCAATCTGCCCGCGCTGGAGGTATCACCGCGATCCTCATTGTATGCCGATTTGACCCGCCATGCGGGCATCCTCGCCACCTTCCGTCTGCCGGGTAACAGCCGCGACGACATTCTGGCGACCTTCCATCAGATTCTTGCGGTTCCGTCTTTTACCACGCGGGGGGATTTGCTATGTGCAGAATGATTCTGGCGCACGGTCAGTTTGATGCCGCTGCGGTACTGGAGGCGGCACGCGCCATGAGTTGTGGTGAAACCGCGACCCATGATGGCCCAATCAAGCAGCACCCAAACGGCTGGGGAATGCTGTGGATCGAGCAGGGAAAAATTCGCACGCTACACGGCACCGGCATGTTTGCCGATGCGCTACCGGGTATTGATGTCGATCGCCTGCGAGGCCGTTTTCTGGCGGTGCATGTGCGCCATGCCACCTTGAGCAAAAACCACGGTATCGAATTTTCGCATCCGCTGTGGCGCACCAGTGGCCAGACGCAGTGGTACATGATGCACAACGGCTTTTTACCAACGGTTTACCAGCAGCTTGGCATGGCGGAGTCACGCTTCGATTCGGCGGAATACCTTGAATACATCGTTGACCGCGCGACCCCGGCTGATTTCACCCGCGATTATCTGCGCGACAAAATGGCACAGGTAGCACCTGGCGGCAGTGCGGCCAACGCGATTTTTGTCACCCGCGAGAAAGCCTGGGCATGGCAATGGCATCCCACAGATACCCCTTATCCCGATTATTTCACCCTGCATCACTACAAACAGCACGACCGCACCTTTATCTCTTCTGAACCCATTGCAGCACTGGGCACGGCGTCGGAATGGCGTCGTATGAGCAACCATGAACTTCATGAAATTCCTTTGTCGGAGTGAACAGCATGGCCATTTTCAATCAGATACGCGTGATTAACCCCAAAATGTTTGTGGAAAGTACCTGGCTGGATGACATTGTGACTGCGCGCGTACCGCTGCTGGTACTGCGTAATTTCCTGACCCCGGAAGTCCGTGAAGCGGCAGTGGATGACCTGCAACTTTGCCGCGAGAAGGTGCGGGTGTCGCACTATCCCAATGGTGCACTCACCACCCTTGGCCCCTATCTGGCGAAGCACACCGCTGCGCCGGAAAACTATTTCACTGAATTACGCGACATCCAGCCCGCTTTGCCGCCCTCGCTGCACTGCCTGCGTGACCAGGTTTACAACTGGGTGAAACACGCCTTACGGCTGGAGAGCCTGAAAACCGCCACTGATCCCCGGCATGGCGACTATGCGGGTTCGATCGTGCGTTTCCATGCCAACGGCGTCGCCAACCCATTGCACAACGATAATATCGTGCGCGATGCGGCAGGCAGTGGCCTGGCGGTCACCGACATTTTGCATCAACTGAGTTGCGTGGTGTGCCTGCAAGAGTGCAACGCCGGTGGCGAACTGCGCATCTTTAATAAGAAATGGCAGCCGGTGGATGAGCGTTTCAAAACACCTGGCGAACTGGGCTACCAGAGTGGCGTTGTTGAATATTGCGAGACTTGTGAGTTTTCACCGCGCAGCGGCGATATCTATCTGTTTAATCCTGCTTTTTATCATGAAATTGATCGGGTGGAAGGCGATACGCGCATCACCATGGGCTTCTTCTTTGGTCTGACCGACAAAAAGATGAAGCACGCGATTGCCTGGAGTTAACCCGTGGCCCGTCATACGAGGAGATGAAGATGACAACCTATGAAAAATTGATCGCGCAGTTGGAGCAACATCAGGCGAATTTCCGTGTGGTCGAGCATGAGGCCATCGGTCAGACCGATGTCATCAGCGAGATCCGCGGCAATGATCTGAATCAGGCCGCGAAGGCGATGGTGCTGGAGGTGACCATGCCAGAAGGGGCGGAATCCCGTTATCTGCTGGCGATTGTCCCCGGTGATTGCAAAATCAACTTCAAAAGCGCGGCGCGTGCCATTGGTGGCAAGAAATCGAGCTTCGCCGCACCGGAAAAAGCCCAGGAACTGACGCAGTGCGTGATGGGAGCAGTGCCCCCCTTTAGTTTTGATGACCGGCTGGCGCTGCGCGTCGATACGCGTCTGCGCGATGTCGGTACCCTGTGGTTCAACGCAGGTGAACTGGAGCGCTCGGTAGCGCTGAATGTGGAAGATTATTTTCGTGTAGTCGGCGATGAATGTTGTGCAGAAATCGCCACCCCCGTGACGGCGACCGCCTGATCGCGGCAGAAGGAATTGTTATGTCAGTTAAAGATCTATTATTAGCCCTGTGTGTCGTGCTGGCCTGGGGTGTCAATTTTGTGGTGATTAAGTTGGGGCTGCATGGCATGCCCCCGTTTTTACTGGCGGGACTGCGTTTTACTCTGGTGGCATTCCCGGCGATCTTCTTTGTTAAACGACCAAACATCCCGCTACGCTGGCTGGTGGTGTACGGCATGACCATCAGCTTTGGTCAGTTTGCATTTCTGTTTCTTGCCATCAAACTTGGCATGCCCGCCGGGCTGGCGTCGCTGGTGGTGCAGGCTCAGGCATTTTTTACCCTGCTGCTCGGCGCGCTATTGCTGGCTGAGAAGCTGCGCTGGAACCATATCGCCGGGATCGTAGTCGCCACCCTCGGTATGTTTATGCTTGCCACTGCCGGTATGGAGGGACAAACCACCGCAGGGATTACGCTGACCACGATGATGCTGACGCTGGCCGCAGCACTGTCGTGGGGGTTAGGCAATATCACCAACAAGATTATCCTGCGTAACAGCAAAGTCCCGGTAATGTCGCTGGTGGTGTGGAGTGCGCTGGTGCCTATGCTGCCGTTCTTCGCCTGCTCATGGTGGTTCGAGGGTGAGGCGGCGATAGTCAGCAGTCTGGTGCATATTTCACTGCAAACCGTGTTGGCACTGATCTACCTGGCGTTTGTCGCCACCATTGTCGGTTATGCCATTTGGGGCAATTTGCTCAGTCGCTATGAAACCTGGCGCATCGCTCCACTCTCGTTACTGGTGCCGGTGGTGGGGATTCTCAGCGCAGCATTGATTTTGGGAGAAACCCTGTCGATGCAGCAAATGTTAGGCGCTACAGTGATTATTCTCGGCCTGCTGATTAATGTATTTGGCGGAATGGTGAGTCAGCGATTTCTGGTAAGAACGTAATAGTTCCCTCTGTAGCGGTGCGATTTATCGCGCTCTTGTCAGGGTTTATTTAAACCCGCGCGATAAATCGCGCCGCTACAACCCCCCTTTGCATGTGAACGTTGCACCCCACCTTCAGAAAAACCTCATCATAACTTCCTGAATTCTTATCAGGTCTGATTTTTTCAGCATTTCACAATTACAAAAAAAGATGAAATCACAAAAAAAATAAAACACAACCAATTGTTTTGTATGGTTTTAATATAATCATGATCAAATCATGAAAATGACGGTCATTAATCATTCCCAGGCTGAAAGAAATCCAGAATAGTCGTCGTACAAGTTTGAAATTCATTTAATGACCACGAAACTCCGTTGCCGAGTAATCTATCCCTCAGGGTCATAAATATTTGATGTATTTTTCACCCTGGAAATTCTACTCATGGAACGATTAGTTAATTGCAATAAGAAACTCTCGCTACTGGCAGCAGCCATTGCTTTTTCCTGTTCTTCCACTATGGCAGAAACGCTAAATTTTAATGCCAACGTTATTGAATCGTTAGGGCTTAGTAATGAACAGGCAAAAAGTGCGATTGAACAAGCAATTAAGCCACAAGGTAAAATGCAAACCGGTGTTTATTTAAATGGTAAATACACAGGCGTTAAAGAAATTGAATTTGATAGCAATGGCAATGCATGTCTGAATAGTGCTTTATTGCAGGAGTTTGGCTTAAAACCTAATGCCTTTGTGGTGACACCAAACTCTGATTGCCTTGATACAACTAAAGTCTCACAGCTAAGAATGAATTATGAGCGCAATAAAAATGCATTAAATATCAATATCCCTGACTTCTATCTGGAAAAAAACTCAGCGTTCTCGAATACACAGTCAGGTGGGTTTGGTACGTTCCTCAATTACAACCTCAGTGGCAATCGCAGTAACAACCGATTTTCGCATACCGATACCCTGACTGCACTGATGAGTTGGGGGGCGAATATCAAGAATGTCTTGTTGCGTACCCACTTTTCTTACCGCAGCTCCCAGTCGTCCAGCGGACTTACCTACAGCAATTACGACCTGAGTAGTGCCTATCTGGAAACAGATATGGCGGATATTTATCGCGTACGTGCCGGTTACATGGGGGTGGGTAACTCGTTGTTTGGTGCCGGTCAGATCACCGGTTTTACACTCAATAACAACGCAGGTCTGAAAGACGGTGATACCACCGTTACCGTCAGTGGCATTGCATCGGGCTATGCTCAGGTAGAGGTTTACCAACAGGGACGCGTGATCTTCAGTCGCCCGGTTCCTGCCGGTCCCTTCTTGTTTGAAGCAGTGCCACTGTATACCGCTTTTGCCGACGCGGAATTGGTGGTTCGGGAAAATAACGGCGGCGAACAGCGTGTCACCATCCCGAAAGCCGCATTTAATGTCAGCCAACAGATGGCAAGTCGCTTTTCATTATTTGCCGGACAAACCGATCCCTCACGCGGTATGGGAAATGTCCCGGTATTGGGTGGTGAGTATCGACTGCCGTTTTATCACTACTTGCAACCTTTTGCCGGGATGATGATTGCCACCCGCTACACGGGGATTGGGGCGGGTGTGGGGGCTAACTGGATTCCCTTCAATACTACCGGGGATATGAACGTCAGTCTGGCCAGAAGCGGCAAGAACGGAGATATCGGCGAGAAAGTTAGCGCGAACGTTGCTTCGCAGCTGGCTAATGCCTCACCCTGGCTCTCTTTGAGTTGGCAGAGCAACTATTATCGTGATCTGGGTGAAAGTCAGCAAACCTTTGAGAAAGACTATTCATATCAGAATTACAATACCCGTTATGCCATCTCTGCGGGTGTGAGTAAGCCATTTGGCTCAATTGGCAGCGGTTTATCTCTGTCGCGTTATTCTTTTTATAATTCACCGGATCGGAATACTCTGAGCGTCTTCGGTTCTTATAATGCTCGTTATTATACTCTCAGCGCGAATATGGCTTATGGCTGGGTACACGGCAACAGCAAAGATAATAACTGGTCAACAACAGTAAACCTGCGGATACCGTTCAACGCTTTTAGTAAAAAAGGTGCATTCTCCTCTTATGTGAATAATTATCAGCGCAATACCATTTTTGGTTCGCGTGTAGATCAGAACATCACCGACAATTTGAATATTGGTGCGGGTATTGATCGCTATACTGGTGTAAGCAATAGCACTAATCATAATGTTAACGCATTCTGGCGTACGCCTTATGCCAACACCAGCGCTTACTACTCTGGATCAAATAACGGCAGTAGAAATTACTCCACCAACGTATCTGGTGCACTGGTTAGCACGGGTGACAAGTTTATTTTTTCATCCGCTCATATTCAGGATAGCTTTGCAATCATTGACACCGGTGTAAAAGGATATACCAGCATCGCCACTCCAACCTCAAGTGTTATTACCAATTATGATGGCTTGGCTGTGGCCCCTCAATTGCATGAAGGAAAAATCAATTCAATAGATATTGTCACCAAAACGCTACCAGATGGTGCTTATGTAAAAAATCCGCACCAGGAAATCACCATCAAACGCGGCGCAGTTGGCAAGATTGATTATAAGTCAGACCAGGAGAGATTTTATCTTGTCAGATTAATAGCTGGAGAAAAAAACATTCCTTACGGGGCAAAAGTGTTAGATGACCATGCCGAATCGCTCGGTTATACCATTGACGAAAACGTACTGATGCTAAGTCATAAACAAGCGGAAAGATTGGAAAACCGTGCAGCAAAAATAAGCAACATCGGTGACATGGTTTGTCACATTGAAAAAGACAGTTTCAAACCCGTATTAACTAATGAAATGATTGATGTACCGGTTACTTGTGGAGAAAAAAATGACACGTATTAATAAAAGGATGCCAACATTTGCTTTGGCAAGTATTTTCATGGCAATGCCCGGTGCTGAAGCAATGGCCTCAGCAGTGCTCCCCACGACATCGGTGCTAATTATTGAAGAAGCTGATCGTGAGGGAACCATTGGTATCAAAAACACTAATAAAGAACCCGTATTGCTGTACAGCAGAGTCCAACGTCTGGAGGATGAAGATCTTGATGCCGTGCTTATACCCAGTCCACAAGCCGTGGTGGTTCAGCCAGGCGAGACACAGACAGTACGTCTGCTGTATCGCAGCAAGAATAAACTGGACAAGGAACATCTGGCACGAATTCAATTTATGGGCATTCCGCCCGAAAAACAGCAATCCGGAGCAAGTGTTGGTTTTATGGTTGGTCAGGACTTACCTGTCGTTATTCGTCCTAAAGGATATAAGCCAGTTGAAAACAAATGGCAGTTCCTCAAATGGAGCATACAGAATACGCAGTTATGTGTGGCTAATGAGACAAAAACTGTGATTCGATTTGTCAATGATGTCACGTTACTGCCAGGGAAAGAAGCAATAAAGATGCCTAAAGCTTATGCACTACCTGGTTCAAAAAATTGTGCAGAATTACCTGCAAATTATAAATACAACCTGGCAAGTAAAGTGAGATTCTCGGCGGTAACCGATTATAACTATGTGATTGACGATCGTCAGGCGGAAATAACAATAGCACCACCATCCTTATCTGTTAAAAAACAGTAATTATTTATATTTAACACTATTAACAAAGCGTGAGTTATTCATAAGGCAATCTCGGCCTAATAAAAACCCATACAAATATATTTGGCAGTTATGTGACTGCCAAACATATCCGGAAAAATTCACCTACGTGAAATACCGGAACACTAAAGCAGCACGCTTGCTGTATCTATGACTATACCTTCTCACAAGAGAACATTTAACAAGGACTTAATTTTATGCGTTATTCAAAATATTTAATTCTCGGTGCAATGATGGCTGCCGGAACTGCCCAGGCAGCAAACACCGCCATTAATGTTCAGGGTAAAATCACACCTCCGGCATGTAATGCTGAGATGTCTGTCGGTGCTGATTTAAACTGGGGGGATATTCCGCACAGTACTTTGAATGCCAACGACATGACCGTGCTTGATGCCAAGACGGCTACTCTGAAAGTAACATGTGAACCTGAGACGAAGACCAGTATCGCCTTTTGGGTAACTGACGCAAATAGCGCAAGTGCACTGGCAGGGAAAAGAATCGGCACTGCCGGTAAGAATGGTGATGATGCAACCCGTATTTTTGGTATTGGTTTCGATCCTATTACCACCAAGAAATTGGGTAACTTTACCTTAATCGGTAAGACGTCATCTTTTGACGGAGCCGAGAATAGCACCAACTTCGGTTATGTTGATAATGGCAGCGCTCATAACGCAACAAATTTCGCGGTAATGCCGTTTAGTCAAGGTTGGGGCATCGGTATTCCTCAGGAGTGGACTGTATTAGACACCACCAATAAACCCGCTTCAGCCAGCGATTTTACCTTCACTTTCGACGTAGTTCCGCAGCTGAATAAGAAGTCAGAAATCACCAACGCGCAGGAAGTGCCGTTCGCCGGTACTGCCCAGTTCTTTGTACGCTATTTCTGATTGAGGTTCTAAGACACGCGATTGATCGCGCAATAACAAAAAACGCCGCATCTTTGCGGCGTTTCTCCTTATAGCAACGCTATTACTTCAGAATTTCAATCCGACGCGGTTTCGCCTCTTCGGGGACGATGCGTTCCAGATCGATGCTTAACAAACCATTCTCCAGACGCGCATCGCGCACCACGATATGGTCAGCCAGCTGGAATTTACGCTCAAAGTTACGCTCGGCGATGCCCTGGTACAGGTATTTACGTTCCTGCTGCTCCTCGGGATGCGCACCGCGCACAACCAGCATGTTGTCATGAGAGGTGATATCTAACTCGCTCTGGGCAAAGCCCGCCACGGCAATGGTGATGCGGTAGTGGTTTTCATCCACCAGCTCAACGTTATACGGAGGATAGCCACCATTGGCCTGGTTCTGATTTGATTCCAGCAGATTGAACAGACGATCGAAACCAATTGCAGAACGATAAAGCGGAGAGAGATCAAAATTACGCATATTAGGACTCCTGAAAATCAGCAAGTTTTGGCAACCTTCCACCATGGACAGGTTGTGCGGCCCGTTGCTCTCCCTGTCGGCGAAAGCAGCGTGACCGTTCCTTAAAAGTGGGCGCTATTTTTTCACTTTCAAGGTTTCACGAGGAATTTCTTGCAGCAATTTTGATGAAATAGCATACACTCAGGTCATTATTCGCCTGGACAGAAAGACATCAACTCAGAGTGATGCTTAATCAGGTGACACACTCCAGCCAGGGCCATGCCATGACTGAAGGGATGAAAGAAGATGATGAAAATGATGAAACGCTTTTTGCTGCCCGGTCTGTTGATCTGTGGCGCAGGTATGACCTCCGGTTGCTCCAGTCTTATGTCTCACACTGGCGCGAGCCAGGGTTATTATCCCGGTACCCGTGCCAGCGCGGAGATGCTGACGGATGACCAAACCAGTTGGGCAATGAAACCATTACTCGCTATCGATCTGCCTTTCTCTGCGGTGATGGACACCCTTCTGCTGCCGTGGGATTACTTCCGCCACGACGATGACAAATCGATCGATTCACCACGCGAGCGCGTGCTGCAAAGCGAAAAACTGGCCGGGACTCAGGCCAGTCTGGCAACCGCCGCTTCTATGCCTGCGGAGTCGCACTGACGCAGAACAGCTGCCGCCAGCCGTTGATTTCTCGCATATAGGCGATCTTTCCTCCATCCGGCGACCAGACCACCGCATCACCTGACGGCGGCTGGTCACTGCGCTGCGTCAATCGCGTGCATTTGCCGCTCGCCAGCTCGCAGCGCATCACGCTGTTGTCACAGACAAAACTGATGGCCTTACCGGAAGGATGCCAGCTAAAGGCTGACTGGATGCTACTGGCTAGCTGCGTCACCTGACGTGGTATCTCCCCGTTGGGCGACACCGTCCACAGCTGCACCACGCCGTTTTTATCCGCCATGAGAAAAGCGATGGCGCTGCCATCCGGTGCGGCACGTAACCAGTGGCGTGGCTGTAACGCCAGCCCCTGCGTATGGGTAACGCGTCGTTGCTGTACCCCGGACGGCGGCGCTGGCAATGTGTCGGGCGTCCCCTGTAGGGGAGAAGCACCTGACTTCGCG
The DNA here is from genome assembly GCF_009728735.1 of Pantoea phytobeneficialis. Taxonomy (NCBI): domain Bacteria; kingdom Pseudomonadati; phylum Pseudomonadota; class Gammaproteobacteria; order Enterobacterales; family Erwiniaceae; genus Pantoea; species Pantoea phytobeneficialis. Next base: position 28,214 of record NZ_CP024636.1, on the reverse strand, counting down.
TAATCCGCCAGCGCAGTTGGCAGATCGACCACAAACACTTCCGGTACTTTTTCGCCACTCACTGAGCGGGTATCACCAATAAACGCGATGGCCCAACGCTGCCAACTGCCATCCGGCTTTTGATAGCCGCGATCGCCTATCCAGCACTCCTCGTAGGCACGATCGATTTGATCACTGCCCGGCAGGGGATCACGTTGCGTCTGGCTGACCAGCACACAATAATGGCTTCCCTCATATTCACGCGGATGATGTTTTGACGGGCATACCGGATGCAGCGGCACAGCAACACCGACGTTACGCAGATCTTCGGCCACATCTTTTTCATGCATCACATGATCGTTGTAGGTAAAACTCAGACGCGAACCGTCCGGGCTGAAGACATGAACATGCGAACCACCGCGCAATGCGCCAGGCGTAAAGGGAGCGGTGATATCGCAGGCATCAAGATTCTCCGCGATCCCCTTCTGCACAATCACGCCACGCCGATGGTGGAAATCGTAATGCCAGTGTGCATCGGGATGTTCCGGGCCGTGGATACAGACATAGCGTGGCGGGAGATCCGGGCTGACGGTCACCACGCCAACGTGCGCGCCGTCGCGTGCCTGGTACAACACCTCAACTGCACCGCTTGCCACATTGACGCGTTCAATGGTCAGGCTGGTAAAGGAAGCACCGGAAGGACGGACATCAAACGCCAGCCATTGGCTGTCGGCGGTCCAGACATTGATATTGGTTAGTTGATGATGACGTTCTGCAAAGGTGAGTTGTTTTTCTGACATGGGGTAGCCTTAGATCCCGTAGCGGCGCGATTTATCGCGCAATTTCGTGCGCAATGCAGGAAAAAACCGCGCAATAAATCGCGCCGCTACAGGATTTGCATAGATCAAAGGAGAATTACAGCACCAACTCTTCGATGGCGTACGCCACGCCATCTTCCGCGTTGGTTTTGGTGATGAACTGCGCAATACTTTTTACCGAGTCAATCGCATTGCCCATTGCCACCCCGGTTCCGGCATACTCAATCATCGCCAGGTCGTTTTCCTGATCGCCAATCGTCATAACTTCTGCGGCTTGCAGGCCGAGTTTTTCCGCCAGCATTTTCACGCCATAACCTTTGTTGACGCGCGGATCGAGGATTTCGAGATAGTAAGGTGCGCTCTTCAAAATAGTGTAGCTGTCGCGGGCGCGGGCCGGCAGCGCAGCCACCGCCTTATCCAACAACGCAGGTTTGTCGATCATCATCAGTTTCGGGAAGCGCGTCGCCGGGTCCATCTCTTCCACGGCACGATAACGCACCGGGATGCCGGTCAGGCTGGCTTCGTGGATGGTGTACTCACTGATATCTTTGTTCGGCGTATACAACGAGGAGTGGTCAAACGCATGGAAATGGACGCCAAGTTCGCGCGCCAGTTGCTCGACGTAGAGAAAATCAGCAAAACTCAGCGTCACTTCCGCTACGCTTGCGCCGGTATCGGCGCGTTGGACCAACGCGCCATTGTTGCTGATGCAATATTGACCCGGTTGCTGTAAATCCAGTTCTTGCAGGTAGCGCTCGACACCGACAAAGGGGCGACCTGTGGCCAGCACAATGGCAACACCTTTATCGCGTGCACGGGCAATCGCGGATTTTACTGCCGGGGTGATCTGGTGGTACGGGTTAAGCAAGGTGCCGTCCATATCGATCGCAATCAGTTTTATCGCCATAACATCCTCGTTAATTCAGAGTTTGCATCCATGCTAGCGCGATTCAGCTCACATTGACCAGTTTATCGACGCCAGACGGCACCCTGCGTATCATTTCGCCTGGAGTGGCTTGCGCACAAACAGGCCGTAGCTCAGCGCACCAATCATCAGCAATCCCGCGCCCAACAGGAACACGTTGGTGAACTTGCCGGTAGTATCAAGGATGATGCCGGTGACGATCGGGGCCATTGCTGCCCCCAGGAAGCCACCGAAGTTCTGGATCGCCCCCAGCGATGCAACCTGTGATTTTGGCGCGATGTCACTCGCCAACGTCCAGAGCGCCCCCTGCGGCATCTGCGAGCAGAAATAGCCGAGCGCCAGCAGACCAATCGCCAGCGGTGTGCTATCGACAAAAGGAATCGGCGCGACAAAACAAGCCGCCAGCGCTGCACCGGTGACGATAGGGATTTTACGCGCGGTGATGGCACGCACGCCGTTACGCACCAGGCGATCGGACAGCATACCACCTACCAGCACACCCAGAATGCCGCACAGGAACGGAATCGAGGCAATCCATCCGGTAGCTTTCAGGCTGAAGCCGAGGGATTTTTCCAGATAGCCCGGCAGCCAGGTGAGGTACACCCAGATGGTGAACATGATGGAGAAGTTACCGATCACCATAAACCAGGTGGTGCTGTGACGGAACAATGCGCCCCAGCTCGCTTGCGCGCGTTCTTCCGGGGCAGCGACGCTGCGCTGTCCGGCGTGCAGCAGCGCATCTTCACGCGCATCCGGGTCGCGATAGAATTTCCACCACGCCAGCAGCAGCGGAATCCCCATCAGACCAATGGCAACGAACATCCCACGCCAGCCAAAAGTCAGCAGCAGCACGGTAAGAATCGGTGGCGCAATGGCGTTAGCGATTTGCGAACCGGTATTGATGATCGCCGTCGGCAGGCCTCGTTCATTATCACCAAACCAGCGATGGGTGATTTTGATGCCGGAGGTAAAGAATGGCGACTCAGAGACGCCCAGCAGCATACGCAGGCCATAGAAGAAGCTGTAGCTGTTTACGAAAGCCGCCAGCACGGTAAAGCTGGACCATAACCCCAGCGCCCAGGAGAACATTCTCTTCGGACCAAACTTATCCACCAGCCAACCCGCCGGCAGGTTTGCCAACGCATAGGGCCAGAGAAACGCCGACAGCAGCAGGCCCATCTCGGTCTGCGAGAAACCAAACTCTGCCGCGATAGTGGTGTTGGCGATACTCAGGTTGGCACGATCGAGGTAGTTCACCACCGCTGCCAGCAGCAGGATGGTAATGATTCCCCAGCGTAATTTGCCCACAAGCGTGGGCTGCGCCACTGCGGCGCCGGACAAGGTATTCACCGAGGTTTTCATTGTGTTGCCCCCACCGCGTTAAACAGGCTGAGGTTAATTTTGATCACCGCTTTACGGATCGGCTGCGCATCAGGCGCGGCACAGCAGGGACGATGCACGTCATGCGGGAAAAACAGCGCGAACATGCCCGGCGTCAGAGTGATCATCGATTCATCAATTGTGTCCTGATAAAAAACCACGTCACGCTCAGCGCGCAGATCTTCAATGATGACATGCTGCGGATGCGCCCGCGCCACGCCAATGTTCTCGCGTCCGGCCAACAGGTACTGAATATCAACGTAGTTAAAATGCGACTCGGCACGGCGATCGCTGGCCGGTTCGGTGTCCATTTCCTGCACCAGGCAGAACATCTGGTTATCCGGCAGCAAGTCATATTTGCCGGTGGCCAGTTGGCTGAAATCGGTGTCGGCTATCCAACGTAACGCCTGGTCGACGATGGGGTGGAAGGCATGGCGCTCACGCGCCCAATCCTGGCTATCACATACAATCATGGTGTTTTCCCTGTCGTTATCATTAATGGGTTCAGGTACAGCCGTAGCGGCGCGATAAATCGCACCGCTACGTATTTTTCTCAGAGGTTTTCGATACGTTGCTGCCAAATCTGGCTGCCATCGCGGATCTGGTCGAGCAATACGCCCAGTCCCCAGAATTTCTCCAGCACGTTGTCTTTATTAACGCGGCAATGCTCGCTGGCGAAGGTGCCCAAGCGTTGATGGTAGATTTTGGCGTTTTTCGGGTAGCCGAGGGTTTCCGTCACCGCGCTGAGCGACAGGAACAGCGAAAGCTCGTGGGCTTTCTCCGCCTGCTGCGCGCCCTGGTGGTACAGCCAGTGATACAGTCCCGGATGGAAGTTGGTGAAGACGCCGCTGAAACCTTTGGAACCGGCCTGCATGGCTGGCCAGGCGATGGCGGCGTTGGCGTTGATCACCGCCAGCGGCGTACCTTCCGCCAACTGCACTCGACGCTGTACCGTCGGCAGATCGCAGCTCACATCTTTCAGCACCACGAAACGGCCGCTGTTGGCGCAGAAGCTGAACTCTTCATCGCTCAACAGACGACGGTACGGAGCCGGACATTCGTACAGGCCCAGCGGCATGGTGTCAGGCAGCGCCTCCAGCAAATGATTGAGGTGTGCGTAGAAGGTTGCGCTGCCCTCATTTTTCGGGTCGAGATGGTTAGTCACCAGCACCAACGCATCGATGCCGGTGTTCGCCATCGCCTGCAACTCGGCGGTTTGTTGCGCCAGATCGTCGCTGATATGACCAGACGCAATCACCGGCACGCGACCCTGCACTTTTTCCACCACAAATTTCGCCAGCGCCACGCGTTCTTCGAGGCTTAAGAACTGCATTTCGCTCGACTGACATACCGCGAACAATGCATCGACACCTTCCGCCAGATACCAGTTAATCAGGCGCTCCAGCCCCGGATAATCAACCTGGTTGTCTGCCGTAAAGGGGGTAAGCATAACCGGCACAATGCCTTCGATTTTTTTCATGTTCTCTCCTGCCAGCGGTTCCACCGCTGTGATTTGTTATCGTTGATGAAGTCGGGCCATAACCTGCTGTCGATCCGGCATATTGCTGGCACCTTCGCGCTCTACCGCCAGCGCGGCAAAGGCCGATGCCCAGGTGGCGGCCTGCAACAGGCTTTGCCCCTGCGCCAGCGCGGCGGCCAGCGCACCGTTGAAGGCATCGCCCGCCCCGGTTGTATCGACGCTCAGCGCCGGGAAGGCCGGAATATGATGAAATTGTTGGTTATCAAGCAGTAACGCACCGCGTGATCCCATAGTGATGATGACGCGTCGCGCGCCCAGTTCGACGATGGCCTGTGCGGCGGCGCGCGCGCTGGCTAAATCGACGATTTCGATGCCAGACAGCAACGAGGCTTCGGTTTCATTGGGGGTTAGCACGTCAATCATCGCCAGACAGCTCAACACCTCGGCGGAAAACGGTGCGGGGTTCATAATCACCCGCACCCCGAGCGTATGAGCGAGACGAATCGCGCTGCGCGTGGCCTCAAAGTTGTTTTCCAGTTGCAGCAGCAGCACGCTGGCATCCGACAACTCGTGGGTCATCTCGGCGATTTCGTCGTCGGTGAAGGTTTTGTTCGCGCCGGAATAGATGGCGATCATGTTCTCGCCATTCTCCTGCGAGACGTAAATGATGGCGCTTCCGGTCGGCTCACTATCCGTCTGGTACAGACGGAACGAGTGGATGCCTGAGGCCGACAGATGGTCAAACGCAAACTTGCTGAACTGATCGGTGCCAACTTTGGCGACAAAATGTACCCGCGTACCGGCACAACTGGCCGCCATCGCCTGGTTGGCCCCTTTGCCGCCCGGACCGAGGGTGCTGCCGAGCGCCAGCAGCGATTCGCCGCCGCGAGGAAAACGTGCAACTTTAGCCACGATATCGACATTAAAGGCACCAAGAATGCAAACTTTGCCGTTTTTTACCGCAGATGTTGCGCTCGGACGCCGCGCCTGCAAACGCTCCAGCAACACTTCAAAATTACCGCCACTTTCGCTGATCAATTTTTCCTGGAGGTTGCGGCGCAGGGCAATCGCCCCGCCATAGCAGCGTTGTACCAATCCCTGACGCGCCAGTGCGCCGAGATCGGTACGAATAGTTTCGCGTGTAACGCCAAGCTGGCTTGCCAGCCCATTAACCGTTACGCGATCCTGTTCATCCAGCCATTTAAGTATTTGATTACGTCGCTCTTCCAGAAACATGCGTCATCCCCTCCGCTTCGCCCAAAGCGTAAGGGAGTGGACAACAGATGTAAGTGACACGGATCGCAGCGCACGGGAAAAAACGGAAGCAAACAAAAGCTAACGCAGATGTTTTTTAAGCAGAAAAGGAAATGTCAGGCGGGTAACAAACAAAAAACCCTTCCCGATTGGGAAGGGTTTTGACACATCAGATGTCGATGTTGGCGGCTTTCAGCGCGTTCTCTTCGATGAAGGCGCGGCGCGGTTCTACCGCATCGCCCATCAGCGTGGTGAACAACTGGTCGGCGGCGATGGCGTCTTTGATGGTGACGCGCAACATGCGGCGGCTGTCCGGGTCCATAGTGGTTTCCCACAACTGCTCCGGGTTCATCTCGCCCAGTCCTTTGTAGCGCTGAACTGACAGGCCACGGCGGGATTCTTTCACCAGCCAGTCAATCGCTTGTTCGAAGCTGGTTACTGGCTGACGACGTTCGCCACGCTCAATAAACGCATCTTCCTCAATCAGGCCGCGCAACTGCTCACCAAGGTCGCAGATTTTGCGGTATTCAGGACCAGCGATAAATTCGCTGTCCAGCGGATAATCGGTATCCACCCCGTGAGTACGTACACGCAGTACCGGCTCAAACAGGTGCTGCTCACGGTTAGCGCGCACCTGAGCAACGTAGGTGCTGCCATGCGCTTCGCGCTCGGTCAGATAGGCCACCAGACCATCCAGCCAACCTTTCACCGCGGCTTCATCGCTGAGGTCGCTCAGGGTCGGATGGTAAATCAGCCCACGCAGCAGCGCGAGCGGATAGCGGCGCTCCATACGTTTGATCATGCGCTGGGTGCTGTTGAAGCTCGCCACCAGATTTTCCAGCGGTTCGCCTCCCAGTGCCGGGGCGCTAGCGTTGGTGTGCAGGGTTGCGCCATCAAGGGCGATCGCGATTTGATATTGATCCATCGCTTCGTCGTCTTTGATGTACTGCTCCTGCTTGCCTTTCTTCACTTTGTACAACGGCGGCTGCGCGATGTAGACGTGACCACGTTCCACGATTTCCGGCATCTGACGATAGAAGAAGGTCAACAGCAGCGTACGGATGTGCGAACCATCGACGTCGGCATCGGTCATGATAATGATGCTGTGATAACGCAGTTTGTCCGGGTTGTATTCGTCACGGCCAATGCCGCAACCCAACGCGGTGATCAGCGTCGCCACTTCCTGCGAAGAAAGCATCTTGTCGAAACGCGCTTTCTCTACGTTGAGGATTTTACCTTTCAGCGGCAGAATCGCCTGGTTCTTACGGTTACGTCCCTGCTTGGCCGAACCGCCTGCGGAGTCACCCTCCACCAGGTAGATTTCGGACAGCGCCGGGTCGCGCTCCTGGCAATCCGCCAGTTTGCCCGGCAGACCTGCGAGGTCCAGCGCGCCTTTACGACGCGTCATCTCACGAGCACGACGTGCCGCTTCACGCGCACGCGCCGCATCGATAATTTTGCCAACGACGATTTTCGCGTCAGATGGATTTTCCAGCAAATACTCCGCCAGCAGTTCGTTCATCTGCTGTTCAACCGCCGATTTCACTTCTGAGGAAACCAGCTTGTCTTTGGTCTGCGAGGAGAATTTCGGGTCCGGTACTTTTACCGATACCACGGCGATCAGACCTTCACGCGCGTCATCACCGGTGGCGCTGACTTTGGCTTTTTTGCTGTAGCCTTCTTTGTCCATGTAGGCATTCAGGGTACGCGTCATCGCCGCACGGAAGCCCGCAAGGTGCGTACCGCCATCGCGCTGTGGAATGTTGTTCGTGAAGCAGTAGATGTTTTCCTGGAAACCATCGTTCCACTGCAATGCCACTTCCACACCAATGCCGTCCTTCTCGGTAGAGAAGTAGAACACGTTCGGGTGAATCGGGTTTTTGTTGCGGTTGAGATACTCAACAAACGCCTTAATCCCCCCTTCGTAGTGATAATGATCCTTCTTGTCATCGCGCTTATCTTCAAGGCGAATTGACACACCGGAGTTGAGGAACGACAGTTCACGCAGGCGTTTTGCCAGGATGTCGTACTCAAATTCAGTCACGTTGGTGAAGGTTTCATGGCTCGGCCAGAAACGCACGCGCGTACCGGTAGCATCGGTATCACCCACCACCGCCAGCGGGGCCTGCGGCACGCCGTGGACGTAGGTTTGCTGATGCACTTTGCCATCACGACGAATGGTCAGTTCCAGTTTCTGCGACAGGGCGTTAACCACGGAAACACCCACGCCGTGCAGACCACCGGATACTTTATACGAGTTGTCGTCGAACTTACCGCCCGCGTGCAGGACCGTCATGATCACTTCGGCCGCCGACACGCCCTCTTCCGGGTGGATACCCGTCGGGATGCCACGACCATCATCCTGTACCGATACGGAATTATCGGCATGAATGGTGACCACGATGTCACTACAGTAACCGGCGAGCGCTTCGTCGATGGCGTTATCCACGACCTCGAATACCATGTGATGCAGACCGGTGCCGTCATCCGTATCGCCGATATACATGCCAGGGCGTTTGCGTACCGCATCAAGCCCTTTCAGAACTTTGATACTTGAGGAGTCATAAGAATTCGACATCAACGTTTCTCGCTCATTTAATCTTCAGGTTGAACTGCTATTTTACCCTGTTCCACGCGGAACATCTTGCCCTTTTCGTCACTCATGTCGATTACATGCTCGACACCAATGGCACTGACAAACACCTGCGCCTGCGTGGCTTTCAATCGCTCCGCTAACAGGCGGCGACGCACGTCATCCAGCTCTGAAGCAAAGTCATCAATCAGGTAGAGGCAACGGCGTCCACTGCTGCGCGTTAGATATTCCCCCTGCGCCAGGCGCAGCGCGCACATCAGCAGTTTTAACTGGCCGCGTGAGAGTAAATCTTCCACCGGCGTACCCTCGGCACGAATGCGGAAATCCGCTTTGTGCGGGCCGCTGGCGGTGTAGGTTAGCGCGCGATCGCGCTCGAAATTACGTTCCAGCAGTTCGCCGTAGTCGCTCTCCTTGTCCCAGCCGCGCTGGAAGGAGAATGCCAGCTCAAACTCAGGCAAGAACTGGGCACAAGTCGCGGTGATTTCGCTGCAAATGGCTTCGCTGTATTCCGCACGCCAGGCGCTGATTTGTTCGGCCAGCGGCACCAGTTCCTGATCCCACGGACGAATCTGACTGTAACGCGTCACCTGGCGCAGTGCGGCATTGCGTTGCTTCAGCAAACGACGCAGGTTGCTCCAGGCGTTGAAAAAACCGGGGGCGGCATGAAAACAGCCCCAGTCGATATAGGCTCTACGGTATTTGGGGCCGCCGTTGAGTAAAGTAAACCCCTCGGGGGTGATTAACTGCATCGGCAACAACTGCGCCAGTTCGGCGACTTTATGACCGTCGCTACCGTCGATACGTACCTTGCTTTCACCGGCGCGATTTTTGGTCAGCCCGACCGCCAACTCGCGCTCGCCACCTTCGATGCGACCATGCAGCACGAAGGCTTGTTGATCATGACGAATGACCCGTCCGGCCTGCAAACTGCGAAAGGCACGGCCATGCCCCAGGGTGTATATCGCCTCCAGTACGCTGGTTTTGCCGCTGCCGTTGGCACCCACAAGGAAGTTAAACCCCGGCGCTAATGTCAGATCGGCCTGTTCGATGTTACGAAAATCTTTAATCAGGAGGCGGGTTAAAGCCATCAATCAATCCAGCTTTGGAGGACAAGAAGAGGGTGTTTACCAAACTTCAACAAATCAGGCCTGGCTTATTTGCCAGGCCGATATTTTCTACAACCGCATTGGCATGACAACGTAGGCGGCTGCCGGACTGGCAACGTCCTCGATTTGCACACTCGATACGGAGTCAGTCAGTAGCAAACGCACATTTTCGCACTTCAGCGCGTTCAGCACATCCAGCACGTAACTCACGTTGAAACCAATCTCCAGCTCGCTGCCGTTGTAGCTGACATCCAGCATCTCTTCCGCTTCTTCCTGTTCCGGGTTGTTGGCGGTAATTTTGAGCTGATTTTCGGTGATATAGATGCGAACACCGCGGAATTTCTCATTCGACAAAATCGCCGCACGCGCAAACGCCTGCTTCAGCAGATCGCAACCGGCTTCCAGCGCTTTGTCGGGATTTTTCGGCAATACGCGGCGATAATCCGGGAAACGACCATCAACCAGCTTCGATGTAAAAATAAAATCGCCGACGTGGGCGCGGATGTTGCTGCTGCCGATTTGTACCTGTAACGGGGTTTCGCCGCCGTCAAGCAGACGTACCAGCTCAATCACCCCTTTACGCGGCACGATCACCGAATGGTTAGGTAACGCCTGACCGATAGGCATCGAGCAGACCGCCAGACGGTGACCATCGGTTGCGACGGTGCGCAACTCTTCCCCTTCGGTTTCAAACAGCATGCCGTTGAGGTAGTAACGCACGTCCTGATGCGCCATCGAAAACTGCGTAGCTTCAATCAGACGCTTCAGCGTGGCCTGCGGCAGGGTGAATTCCACCTCGCTTTGCCAGTCATCCAGATTGGGAAAATCACTGGCGGGCAGCGTGGAGAGTGAAAAACGGCTGCGGCCAGAGCGTACCAGCATTCTGTCGCCTTCCAGCGTCAGGGTGATCTCTGCGCCATCCGGCAGACCGCGACAAATGTCGAGGAATTTACGCGCCGGAACCGTAGTCGCACCAGGTTCATGCGGCTGCGTTAACGCCACGCGCGCCACCATCTCCATTTCCAGATCGGTGCCGGTCAGCAGCAGGGTGCCTTCATTAACCTGCAGCAGCAAATTTCCGAGGATCGGCAGCGTAGGACGCCCACCAAGCGGGCCGCTGACTTGTTGCAGCGGTTTCAGCAACTGCTCACGTTCAACAATAAATTTCATAGCGTCAGGAAGATAAAGTTCGAATGAGGTTAGAGAAATCTTCTTTGATGTCGTGGCTCTCTTCACGCAGCTGCTCGATTTTACGGCAGGCGTGAAGCACGGTGGTATGGTCGCGGCCACCAAACGCATCACCAATTTCCGGCAGGCTATGGTTGGTCAGCTCTTTCGCCATCGCCATCGCCATCTGGCGTGGACGTGCTACCGAGCGCGAACGGCGCTTGGAGAGCAGATCAGCCACTTTAATTTTGTAATACTCCGCCACCGTCTTTTGAATGTTGTCGATGGTGACCAGCTTTTCCTGCAACGCCAGCAGATCGCGCAGCGCTTCACGCACGAAATCGATGGTAATGGCGCGGCCGGTAAAGTTGGCGTTGGCAATAACGCGATTCAGTGCGCCTTCCAGCTCACGGACGTTAGAACGCAGACGCTTGGCAATAAAGAACGCCACTTCACCCGGCAGGCGAATGTCGTTTTCATCAGCTTTCTTCATCAGGATCGCAACACGCGTCTCAAGCTCCGGCGGCTCAATCGCTACGGTCAATCCCCAGCCAAAGCGCGACTTCAGACGATCTTCCACGCCGTTGATCTCTTTGGGGTAACGATCCGAGGTCAGGATGATCTGTTGATTGCCTTCCAGCAGCGCATTGAAGGTGTGGAAAAACTCCTCCTGCGATCGCTCTTTATTGGCAAAGAACTGGATGTCATCGATTAACAATGCATCGACGGAGCGATAGTAACGTTTGAACTCTTCAATGGCGTTGTTTTGTAGCGCTTTCACCATGTCCTGCACAAAACGTTCGGAGTGCATGTACACCACTTTGGCATTGGGCTTGCGCGCCATGATGCCGTTGCCGACCGCATGTAACAGGTGAGTTTTGCCCAGACCCGTGCCGCCATAAAGGAACAGCGGGTTATAAGCACCACCCGGATTATCCGCCACCTGACGTGCCGCCGCGCGCGCCAGTTGGTTAGATTTACCTTCAACGAAGTTGTCAAAGTTATGGCGGTTATTCACATTGGAGCGGTAAGTTACATCCGCTGGCGCGGGGACAGAGTCCCAGCTTGGGCGCAGCGTTTGCGCCGGAGCCGGACGGCTTTGCGCCGGAGCCGGCGCGCTAACGCTGGCCATCGCAGGCTGGCTGGCCGCAACTTGCGCCACCGGGCGCGTGCCCACCTCAAAACGCAGCAACGGCACATCCGCACCGCAGAATTCATTCAGCAGCCCATTGATACTGTTGAGATATTTATCCCGAACCCAGTCGAGTACAAACCGATTTGGTGCATATAAGGCCAGCGTATTGTCGTTCAATTCAGCTTGCAGCGGACGAATCCACATGCTGAATTCGGTGGCAGGAAGCTCATCCTGCAAACGGGCAAGACACTGTTGCCAAAGCGTAAGTGACACGGCGGACTCCACTCGTACAAAATCGATAAGAATTTTAGGCGCTAATAAAAGAAACGTTCGTTTTTTGACACAGGCGATCAGAAAGCGCCTGCGACCGCTATCCGCGGTAGCCTCCCTGCGATCTCAGAGTGGATCGTCAGCGGAAGGGCGGATCATAGCGCAAAGCGGCACAGAGATCTCCCCTTTCTACACAGTTTTGATCCAATTTATCCACAGGGTGCGGAAGCGCTAAAGAGTTTACGCCTTCTGGCGAAAAAGCGAGCGGGGATCAGGATGAAAGCTGTAAATTTTCTGGCCGTGTCTCGTTTTCCGCAAAAAAAATCCGCCGATCGATCGCAAGAAGATCCTGCTCGATCCTTGCGCTTTAACGTATAGCCCGTATAATTCTCCACCCCGGCGTTGTCGCGTTCAGCCCAATGCCCGGAATCAGCGGGCTGTATCCGGGTTTTCCTGGTACCGCGACCAGCGAAGTAAATTGACTCTGGACTGTACAATTATTACAATCCCGCCTCTTTATTAAAGACACATTGAGGCGTCGGTCGATTTACTGGCCCGAAAACGCGTCACCCAGTGAAAATTTTCAAGTTTAGGTAGAAATCGCCATGAAACGCACTTTTCAACCGTCCGTACTGAAGCGCAACCGTTCTCACGGCTTCCGTGCACGTATGGCTACTAAAAATGGTCGTCAGGTTCTGGCACGTCGTCGTGCTAAAGGCCGTTCTCGTCTGACCGTTTCTAAGTAATAAAAGCTAACCCTCGTGGTTAAGCTCGCATTTCCCAGGGAGTTACGTTTGTTAACTCCCACTCATTTCACTTTCGTCTTCCAGCAGCCACAAAGGGCTGGCACGCCGCAAATCACCATCCTCGGCCGCCTTAACTCGCTGGGGCATCCCCGCATCGGTCTCACCGTCGCCAAAAAACATGTTAAACGCGCCCATGAACGCAACCGGATCAAGCGATTGACCCGCGAAAGCTTTCGTCTGCGCCAACATGAACTGCCCGCGATGGATTTTGTGGTCGTGGCTAAAAAAGGGGTTGCTGACCTGGATAACCGTGCGCTGGCGGAAGCGTTGGAGAAATTATGGCGTCGTCACTGTCGCCTGGCTCGCGGCTCCTGATCGGCCTGATACGCGTGTATCAACGCGCCATCAGCCCACTGCTGGGACCTCATTGCCGGTTCCATCCCTCCTGTTCGCAGTATGGAATTGAGGCCTTACGTCGCTTTGGCGTAATAAAAGGCAGTTGGTTGACGATTAAACGCGTATTAAAATGCCACCCTTTGAACCCGGGTGGCGACGATCCTGTGCCGCCAAAAAAACTTTGAAACCAGAGAACATTAACGATGGATTCGCAACGCAATCTCTTTCTCATCGCTTTTCTGTTCGTGTCTTTTATGATCTGGCAAGCCTGGCAGACGGACCATGCTCCGCAGCCGCAGCAAACCCAGACCACGCAGACCACTAACAGCACAGCGGGTGATGCCGCCACTTCCGGCGTTCCCGGCAGCGGCCAGGGCAAAACGATCACCGTTAAGACTGATGTCCTGTCTTTAAACATCAACACCCGTGGCGGCGATATCGAGCAAGCCTCACTGCTGACGTACCCGGATAAACTGGGTTCGGATGCACCGTTCCAGCTGCTTGAAACTACCCCGGCGTTCATCTATCAGGCGCAGAGCGGCTTAACTGGTCGCAACGGTCCGGATAACCCGAACAATGGCGCGCGTCCGCTTTTCACCACCACTCAGGACCACTTTGAGATGGCGGAAGGTCAGACTGAGCTGCGCGTACCGCTCACCTGGACCGGCGAAAACGGTGTGGTCTACACCAAAACCTTCGTGTTCAAACGCGGCGAATTCGCTGTAAATGTTGACTACAACATCAATAACGCCAGCCAGCAGCCGCTGGAAGTCGCGATGTTTGGCCAGCTGAAGCAGACTATTGAAGTCCCGAAACACCGCGATACCGGCAGCAACAACTTTGCTCTGCACACCTTCCGTGGCGCAGCGTACTCGACCAGCGATGCGAAATACGAAAAATATAAATTCGATACCATCAATGATAACGAGAACCTGAACACCACCACCAGCAACGGCTGGGTGGCGATGTTGCAGCAATACTTTGCTACCGCGTGGGTTCCACGTACTGAAGGCACCAACACCCTGTACACCAGCAACCTGGGTAACGGCGTGGCAGCCATCGGTTATAAATCTGCACCGGTAACTATCGCCCCTGGCGCACAGCAGAATCTTGGCGCGACCCTGTGGGTTGGCCCGGAGATTCAGGACAAAATGGCGGCCATTGCGCCTCACCTGGATCTGACCGTAGATTACGGCTGGTTGTGGTTCATCTCTCAGCCGCTGTTTAAGCTGCTGAAATTTATCCACAGCTTCATCGGTAACTGGGGCTTCTCCATCATCGTTATCACCTTCATCGTTCGTGGCATCATGTACCCGCTGACCAAAGCGCAGTACACCTCGATGGCGAAGATGCGCATGCTACAGCCGAAGATTCAGGCGATGCGTGAGCGTCTGGGCGACGATAAGCAGAAGATGAGCCAGGAGATGATGGCGCTGTACAAAGCGGAGAAGGTCAACCCGCTCGGTGGCTGTCTGCCGCTGGTGATTCAGATGCCAATCTTCCTTGCCCTGTACTACATGCTGTCAGGCTCGGTTGAACTGCGTCATGCGCCGTTTATTCTGTGGATTCATGACTTGTCTGCGCAGGACCCGTACTACATCCTGCCGGTTATCATGGGTATCACCATGTTCTTCATTCAGAAGATGTCACCGACTACCGTGACCGATCCGATGCAGCAGAAGATCATGACTTACATGCCGGTTATCTTTACCGTCTTCTTCCTGTGGTTCCCGTCAGGTCTGGTGCTGTACTACATCGTCAGCAACCTGGTTACCATTCTCCAGCAGCAGCTGATTTATCGCGGCCTGGAAAAACGTGGTCTGCATAGCCGCGACAAGAAGAAAGCGTAACGTCCAGCTCCCACGAGCCACGACGTATACTCAAGGGGCGGCATTTATGCCGCCCTGTTTTTTTGCAAAAAAAGGTGATTTATGAGCCACAGCGATACCATCGTCGCCCAGGCGACGCCCCCCGGACGTGGTGGCGTCGGCATCCTGCGTATCTCCGGTGCCAAAGCCGCTGACATCGCGCAAGCCGTGCTGGGCAAACTGCCGAAACCGCGCTATGCCGACTATCTGCCGTTTACCGATAGCGATGGCAGCGTGCTGGATCAGGGCATTGCGCTGTGGTTCCCCGGACCAAACTCCTTCACCGGTGAAGATGTGCTGGAGTTGCAGGGCCACGGTGGCCCGGTGATCCTCGACCTGCTGCTGAAGCGTATTGTGGCGCTGCCCGGCGTACGCATCGCACAACCAGGTGAGTTTTCTGAACGCGCCTTCCTGAATGACAAGCTCGACCTGGCTCAGGCAGAAGCCATTGCTGACCTGATTGATGCCAGCTCAGAGCAAGCGGCACGTTCGGCGGTGAACTCGTTGCAGGGGGCATTCTCCATCCGCATTAACGCGCTTGTGGAAGCACTTACTTACCTGCGCATCTATGTGGAAGCCGCTATCGACTTTCCTGATGAAGAGATCGACTTCCTCTCAGACGGGAAAATTGAAGCTCAGCTGAATGCGGTGATCGGTGACCTGAATGGCGTGCGTGCTGAAGCACGCCAGGGTAGCCTGCTGCGCGAGGGGATGAAAGTGGTGATCGCCGGACGTCCAAACGCCGGAAAATCCAGTCTTCTCAATGCATTAGCTGGTCGAGAAGCCGCAATTGTCACCGATATTGCCGGAACGACGCGTGATGTACTGCGCGAACACATTCATATCGACGGAATGCCATTGCATATCATCGATACCGCCGGTTTACGCGATGCCAGCGACGAAGTAGAACGCATCGGTATTGAGCGTGCCTGGCAGGAGATTGAGCAGGCTGACCGTGTGTTGTTTATGGTGGATGGCACCACCACTGATGCCACGGAAGCGGCGGCCATCTGGCCCGATTTTGTTTCGCGTTTGCCAGCCGAACTGCCGATCACCGTGGTACGAAACAAAGCCGATATGACAGGCGAGTCCCTTGGTCTGTCTGAAGTAAATGGTCACTCACTTATTCGCCTCTCCGCCCGCACCGGCGAAGGTGTGGATACCCTGCGTGATCACCTGAAACAAACCATGGGCTTCAGCGGCAATATGGAAGGTGGCTTCCTTGCTCGCCGTCGCCATTTGCAGGCGCTGGAACTGGCGGCAACCCATTTGCAACAAGGCAAAGATCAGCTGCTGGGAGCCTGGGCGGGCGAGCTGCTGGCCGAGGAGCTGCGTCTGGCACAACAGGCGTTGAGCGAAATTACCGGTGAGTTCACCTCTGATGACTTGCTGGGGCGGATTTTCTCCAGTTTTTGTATTGGGAAATAGTTGTTTTAACATTCATTCCCCCTGGTTAGCATCGCGGCTAACCAGGGATATTTACTGCAATGTTATTTGGTAACCCTCTCTATTTGCAGTATAACGGTGAAGATCTTCACCAGCCGGACCGCCCTGCTGACTACCTTAATCACCGCCCAAAGTGCACCGACTGATCCAGGCCATTCCTCTATTCATGCTAAACATTGGGCTCAATTTGATGCCTGAAAAGGAGAGAAACATGAGTACACCGCTCGACAGCCTCGCTCTGAATACCCTATTCAATGAGGCTCGCACCCACAGCTACTGGCAGGAAAAACCCATTTCAGAAGAACTGATTAAACAGCTCTATCAGTTGACGGCGCTGGGTCCGACTTCTGCTAACTGTTCACCGGGTCGCTTTGTATTTGTTACTTCCCAGGAAGGGAAAGAGAAGTTAAAGCCAGCACTCTCCTCCGGTAACCTGGAAAAAACCATGAAGGCACCGGCTACGGTGATTGTCGCCTCAGATCCCGAGTTCTATGAAAATCTGCCGAAACTGTTTCCGCACGGTGATGCGCGTAGCTGGTTCACCAGCAACCCGGAATTGGTCAAAGAGACAGCGTTTCGTAATAGCAGCCTGCAAGCAGGTTACCTGATCATGGCCGCGCGCTCGCTCGGTCTGGACGCTGGCCCAATGTCCGGTTTTGATCCAGCCAAAGTCAACGCCGCCTTCTTCAGCGACAGCAAATGGCAGGTTAATTTGCTGATCAACCTCGGCTATGGCGAGGCCAGCAAGCTGCATGCGCGTCTGCCACGCCTCGGCTTCGATGATGTGTGCAAGTTTGCCTGAACAACGCTTGAATGAATGCGTAACAGCGCGATTTTTCGCGCTGTTTTTCAGAATTGCAGAGGCGGCCTGATTAGCGCGATAAATCGCGGCGCTACAGACCCAGCGAATGAAAACCACTGTTGAAGTAGACCATAGGCTCGGCAGCTTCCCCGGCCAGATTGATACCGACAATCCGTGCCAGCAGCACGCTGTGGGTATGCCATTCCACCACTTTTTCCAACTGACAATCAAAACTCACCAGGGCATCAGCCAGCACTGGCGCGCCTGTGGTGATCGTCTGCCAGTTGCCGGTCTGGAAACGTTCCTCACGGCGTGATGACTGACTGAACTGAGCACACAAATCCGCATGTTGCTCACGCAGTACGTTGACGGCGAAATGGCCCGCCTGCAAAAAATAGGCGTGGCTGGTGGCACTTTGATTGACACATACCAGCAAGCTCGGCGGTTCCGCTGCCAGTGAACTGACTGAGGAGGCAATCAGGCCATATTTTTCACCCGCGTGTTGCGTGGTAACCAGCGAGACACCTGAAGCCAGACGGCGCATACCATGACGAAAGTCATCCAGAGAAATTGATTCCTGGTGTGATGAAGTAACTGACATAAAAAACTCCGACGTGCGTTATTCTGCGATGAAGCGCGGCTGAAATTTAGCGATCATAATTTTCTCATCAGCCAGCTTTTTTTTACCGCCCAAATCCTACACCACATCAGGCTATTCAGCATCCATTCAGGCATTTATCAGCAAACTACTACCATGAAACAGCGGCTGATGCGGCGTCAGCGCATTGTCATGACCTTCGGCGTTATCTGAAATTCAGGTATTCCATGTAATGCCGGATGCAAAGCCATGAGAAAATTCTTACAATAGACCTGATGATTATCCGACCATTTTCACGGAGCGACAGATGGCTAGTCATTTTGTTCGTTGGACGGGTAACCCGCCCCTCTCCTCTGAGACAATGCGGGTCCCACAGGATGTGATCAATAGCGCACAGCGCCTGCCCGACAAGCGTCGGGGACGCTTTCTCGCCGCGCGTGGGCTGTTGGCGCAGCTAATGTTACGCGTCTATGGTATCAATGAATTACCACCGCTTGTGACCACCAGCAGTGGGCGCCCTTGTTTTGCCGATTCTGCCCTGCCTGATTTCAGCATTGCCTACGCCGGGAATATGGTGGGTGTGCTGCTGGCCGAAGAAGGCGGGCGTGCCGGGCTGGATATGGAGATTGTACGCGCCCATAGCCGCCAGACTCAGGATACATTAACGCAGGATCTCTCTTCCGGAGAGAAAGCCTGGATTAATGCGCAGCAGGATTTTATGGAAGCGGTAACGCAAATCTGGACCCTGCGCCAAAGCATCCTCAAACTCACCGGAGAAGCCGAAAGCGGTATCGATTCGCTGCGACTACATCCAGCCGCGGGACGCCTGCGCTCCAGTATATTTCCTGATATTCAGGCGGTGTGCGATGCCGAACCGACGCTGGTCTGGTCCTGTGCGCTCTCCCCCGGCACCGAACGGCTCCGGCTGTGGGAAATTGATGCCAACCATCAATGGATGCCGTTGCGCGACGTGGAGATAAGTAAACCAAATATCGGACCACGCACGCTACGCCTGACCAGCCTGCCGAGCGAACGCACCACTCCCCAGGAAATGGGACATCTGTGACAAAACAGGCCGCTTATGCGGCCTGTAACGTGTTAGTGGGCATCAATAAAGGCGATTTTCAGCACAAACAGCAGCGCGACCACCACTACGCACGGACTGATTTCACGCCAACGGCCAGTCCCCAGTTTCATTACGCAATAAGCAATAAAGCCCAGCGCAATACCTTCCGTGATGGAGAAACTGAACGGCATCATTACCGCAGTGACAAACGCCGGAACCGCTTCAGTGAGATCATCCCAACGCACCCGCGACAGCGATGCCGTCATCAATACACCGACGTAGATTAACGCCCCCGCTGCCGCGTAGGACGGCACCATCGCCGCCAGCGGCGACAGGAACATCACCAGCAGGAACAGAATGCCGGTGATCACCGCCATCAACCCGGTGCGCCCGCCAATCGCTACGCCAGAAGAACTTTCGATATAAGCAGTGACGGAAGAGGTGCCGATCAGCGAACCCGCCACCGAGCTGACGCTATCGACAAACAGCGCCTGCTGCATACGCGGGAAGGTGCCTTTTTCATTGGTCAGTCCCGCTTTGTCGGTCACACCGATCAGCGTGCCGGAGGAATCGAACAGGTTGACCAGCATAAAGGAGAAAATCACCCCGGCCATACCGATATTAAGCGCACCTTTGAGATCAACTTGCCCAACGACAGCGCCCACGGATGGTGGTGTCGCGAAAATGCCGGTGAACTTCACATCGCCAAGCAGCAAGCCAATCGCCGTGGTCACCACAATCGATACCAGTACCGCCGCATGAATGTTGCGAGAGGCGAGAATAGCGATAATAAAGAAGCCAAGTGCCCCCAGAAGTACGCTATGTGAGGTCAGGTTGCCCACCGTCACCAGGGTGTCGGCATTTGACACGATAATGCCGGCATTTTTCAGTCCCATCATGGCGATAAAAAGCCCGATGCCCGCGGTGATGCCAACACGCAGACTCAGCGGGATATTGGCGATCATCCAGTAACGCACGCGCAGCAGCGTGAGGATCAACAATCCCAGCGCCCCCCAGAAGATCGCGCCCATCCCGATCTGCCACGAATACCCCATTGCACCGACGACCACAAAAGCAAAGAAGGCATTCAGTCCCATTGCGGGTGCCAGCGCCACCGGCAGATTCGCCACCAGCCCCATCAGGATGCTGCCGAATGCCGCGATCAGGCAGGTGGTGACAAACACCGCCTGGGTGTCCATGCCAGCGGCACCCAGAATCTGCGGGTTGACGAAAACGATGTAAACCATCGTCAGAAAGGTGGTGAAACCGGCGATCACTTCTGTACGCACGGTGGTGCCGTGTTCCTGCAACTTAAAGACGCGTTGCAACAGACCCTGCTTGTTCATAGCTTATTCCGCTGAAAAATTTAACGCGCGTATCCTATAGATTTTGACTGACCAGCACACTGATTTTTCGCAAGCGTTTGCTCGGTGCGCACAGTGCGTTAGAGTGACAGCTTCTTGTTTAGCAAAAGGATGATGTCTGATGTCAGTTGAATGTGTTTTTTTTGATTGTGATGGCACGCTGGTCGACAGTGAGGTGATCTGTACACAATCCTACGTCAACACCTTTGCCCGCTACGGTATTGAACTCTCACTACAGGAGATGTTTGAAAAATACAAAGGGGTAAAACTCTACGACATCATCCGTGATGTTTCTGCGGAACATCAGACTGAATTGCCGATGGATGAGGTGGAAACGGCGTACCGCGCCGAGGTAGCACGCTTATTCGATTTAGAACTGAAGCCCATTGCCGGAGCGAAAGCGCTGGTGGAACAAGTCAAAGTCCCGATGTGCGTCGTCTCAAATGGTACGGTGAAAAAGATGCAACATTCATTGGGGCTGACCGGCATGTTGCCGTACTTTGCAGCACATCTTTACAGCGGTTATGACATCAACCACTGGAAGCCGGACCCGGAGTTGATGTATCACGCCGCAGAACAAATGCAGGTACCGATTGAGAAGTGCATTCTGGTGGATGACTCCGAGGCCGGTGCCCGCGCAGGGATCGCCGCGGGCATTCCGGTGTTTTATTACTGCGCCGATGCGCATAACCCGGAACTGGATCACCCGCTGGTGACCCGATTTGATGATATGACGCAGCTACCCGACTTGTGGCGTGCGCGCGGTTGGGCGTTGGTGTAACTGTCCACAGGGTCCCGTAGCGGCGCGATTCATCGCGCGGGGTTTTCCCGCAGCACGCAAGATCTTGCGTGATAAATCGCGCCGCTACGCTCAGCCTATCGCGCCGAGTGAATCCTCATTGCCCTGCTTCTTCGGCAATAAAAACAGCGTCGCGACGATATCCAGCAGATAAATCAGCGCCAGCAGGGTAATCGCTGCCGCGAATGAAATTTTCGTTGCCAGTAAGCCAATAACCAGCGGACCAAAACCCCCTACACCACGTCCGAGGTTAAACAAAACGTTCTGCGCCGTAGCACGCGCCTGGGTTGGAAAGGTATCGGAAATCAGCGCGCCATAACCGCCAATCATGCCATTCACAAACATCCCCATCAGCGCCCCGGTAAACAGCATCACGGTGGGATCACGTAGCTGAGCGTAAATGACCACCATCACGACCGCACCGAATTGATATAGCAGGAAAATTTTCCAACGTGCGAAGCGATCCGCCAGTACACCGAACAGCCAGATGCCAAAAGTCATGCCCACGACAGTGACGGCGGTCCACAGGCCGGATTTGGTCAGGCTGAAACCGAAGCTGGAGGAGAGATAACTCGGCATCCAGATCATCAGTCCGTAGTAACCAAAGTTCTGCACCGAGCAAAGAATGAAAATCCCCAGACTGGCTTTGCTGGTGGCGCGATCGCTAAACAACAATCGAATACGCGCCGCAAACGACAATTGCGGCGTTTTGGCCACATGTCGGGTAAAGCCTTCCGGCTCGCCCATGCTGCGCCGAATCACAAACGAAACCAACGCAGGCAGCAGGCCCACCAGGAACATTCCGCGCCAGCCAATCACGCTCAGCAGTGGCGGCGTGATAAAAGCCGCCAGCAACACCCCCAGTTGCCAGCCGATACCGACCCACGCTGAAGCACGGTTACGCTTCTCCTGCGGCCAGGCTTCAGCAATCAGCGCCATGCCGATACCGAATTCTCCCCCCAGCCCCATTCCGGCAAAGGTACGATACGCCAGCAGATCCCAATATCCCTGTGCCACCGCACACAATCCGGTGAATATTGAGAACATGAGAATGGTGACGGTGAGAATGCGGATACGGCCAAAGCGGTCGCTCAGATGACCAAAAACAATTCCGCCGACCACGGCACCAATCAGCGTCCAGGTGACCAGCGAACCGGCCTGAGAAGGATCGAGCGCCAGCGAGACGCTGATTGCCGGTAACATAAAGCCGAGGATCAGCAGATCGAAGCCATCCATCGCATAGCCACTGACGGCGGCCAACATCGCTTTTGCCGGGGTTACGCTCTGTTTCTTGTGTGGGGAGAGGGACATGCAGCAGCACCTTGCAGTAAAAAGTGCGCCAAGTATAAAGAGCGGAAAGACTTGAGACCAATCAGAAATGGAGATGGCTGCCAGTAAAACCAGCAGCCACGGGGTTATCAGGAAGGTTTGTTGCTGCCATCGTCGCCGGACAACAATTCATCCAGCTTGTCGCCGCCAACATGACGGAAATCCTGGCCCTTCACAAAATAGAAGATGATCTCACAGATGTTCTGGCAGCGGTCACCGATACGCTCAATGGCACGGGCACAGAACAGCGCAGTCAGTACGCTGGGGATGGTACGCGGGTCTTCCATCATGTAGGTCATTAACTGACGCACAATACCCTCGTACTCTTTATCCACCTTCTTGTCTTCACGGTAGATATCGATCGCCGCGTTGAGATCCATGCGCGCAAAAGCATCCAGCACGTCATGCAGCATCTGTACGGTATGGTGACCGAGTGATTCCAGGCTCACCAGCAGCGGCAGATGTTGCTGGCTAAATTTCTCCAGCGCGGTGCGGCTGATTTTTTCCGCCACGTCCCCAATACGTTCCAGCTCAGAGATGGTCTTGATGATCGCCATCACCAGACGTAAATCGCTGGCGGTAGGCTGGCGTTTGGCGATGATGCGCACGCAGGCTTCATCAATCTCCACTTCCATCATGTTGACCTTCTGGTCGCCGTCGATGACTCGCTGCGCCAGATCGCCATCCTGGTTATGCATCGCGGTAATGGCGTCGGTAAGCTGCTGCTCCACCATGCCACCCATGATCATCACCTGAGTGCGAATGTGTTCCAGCTCAGCGTTGAACTGACCGGAGATATGTTTGTTCAGATTTAAATTATCCATGTGCGTCTCCGTCAAATCAGCCGTAACGACCGGTAATGTAGTCTTCTGTCTGCTTTTGCGCTGGCTTGGTAAACAGCGTATCGGTATCGCTGAATTCAATCAGCTCACCCAGATACATAAAGGCGGTATGATCGGAACAGCGCGCCGCCTGTTGCATGTTGTGGGTCACAATCACTACGGTGTAATCCTGCTTCAGCTCGGTGATCAACTCTTCGATACGGCCCGTGGAGATGGGATCCAGCGCCGAGCATGGCTCATCCAGCAGCAACACTTCCGGGCGAATCGCAATGCCGCGAGCGATGCACAAACGCTGCTGCTGACCGCCGGAGAGACTGTAACCACTCTGATGGAGCTTGTCTTTGGTTTCATTCCACAGCGCTGCTTTCGTCAGCGCCCACTGCACGCGCTCATCCATATCAGCACGCGACAGCTTTTCAAACAGACGGACACCAAACGCGATGTTGTCGTAAATCGACATCGGGAACGGCGTAGGTTTCTGGAACACCATGCCCACACGGGCGCGCAGCAGGGCAATATCCTGGCTTGACGCCAGAATATTGTCCCCATCCAACAGAATCTCACCTTCTGCACGCTGCTCAGGGTAGAGCGAATACATTTTATTGAAGGTGCGCAGCAGGGTCGATTTACCACAGCCGGATGGCCCGATAAACGCGGTGACCTGGTTCTTTGCGATGTCCAGATTGATGTTTTTCAGCGCATGGAATTTCCCGTAATGGAAGTTCAGATTGCGCACCTGAATTTTGCCGGCAGAAGAAGTTGCCATACTCATTGCTCGTCTCTCATGTACCGCGCTGCCATAGCCGCGCCGGGAAATTAGTGTTTGCTCTTAGAGAAAATCACGCGTGCCAGGATGTTCAGCAGCAATACGCACAGGGTGATGATCAGCACACCCGCCCACGCCAGGCTTTGCCATTCCGCAAAGGGACTCATGGCAAATTTAAAGATGGTGACTGGCAGGTTGGCGATCGGCTGCATCATGTCGGTGCTCCAGAACTGGTTCGACAGCGCAGTAAACAGCAACGGTGCGGTTTCACCGGCAATACGCGCAATCGCCAGCAGCACACCGGTGATAATGCCGGAGACTGAGGCCTTGAGGGTGATAGCTGAAATCATCTTCCATTTCGGCGTCCCCAGCGCATAAGCGGCTTCACGCATGCTATCAGGCACCAGACGCAGCATATTCTCAGTGGTACGGATCACGATGGGAATCTGCAACAACGCCAGTGCCACCACGCCTGCCCAACCGGAGAAGTGCTGCATCTGCGCCACCACGATGGTGTAAACGAACAACCCCACCACAATTGACGGTGCAGACAGCAGGATATCGTTAATAAAACGAATCACCTCTGCCAGCCAGTGCTTGCGACCATATTCGGCAAGGTAGATCCCCGCCATGATGCCCAGCGGTGTGCCAAAGAAGGTTGACCAGAAAATCAGTAAACCACTGCCTGCGAGGGCGTTCGCCAGGCCACCGCCAGCGGTATTGGGTGGCGGGGTAGATTCAGTAAACAGCGACCAGGAAAGGCCATCAATACCACGGGAAATGGTGGTAAACAGGATCCAGATCAGCCAGAACAGACCAAATGCCATCGTCAGCAGCGACAGGGTCAGCGCGATTTTATTTTTGGTGCTGCGCCATGCCTGCATTTTGCGACGCGAGGCTTCCAGTTCAGCGCGGGCCTGCAATTCAATGGTTGTCATGACCGGGCTCCTTCACTTTTCGCCAAACGCAAAATCATCAGTTTGGAGATCGCCAGTACGATAAAGGTGATGACAAACAGGATCAGCCCCAGCTCCATCAATGCCGCCACATGGACACCGGATTCTGCCTCAGCAAATTCATTCGCCAGTGCCGAGGTGATGCTGTTGCCCGGCATAAACAGCGATGCGCTGTCGAGCTGGTAGGTGTTACCGATGATAAAGGTTACCGCCATCGTCTCACCCAATGCACGGCCCAGACCGAGCATCACACCGCCAATCACACCGTTTTTGGTGAAGGGCAACACGATACGCCAAATCACTTCCCAGGTGGTGCAGCCAATACCGTAGGCCGACTCTTTCATCATCACCGGGGTCTGTTCGAACACATCACGCATCACCGAAGCAATGTACGGGATGATCATGATGGCGAGGATAACGCCTGCCGCCAGGATACCGATCCCAAAAGCCGGGCCGGAGAACAGCGCACCCACAATCGGGATATTCGACATGATGTCGCCAACCGGCGTCTGAAAGTACTCGGCAAAGAGTGGCGCGAAAATAAACAGGCCCCACATGCCATAGACGATGCTGGGGATGGCCGCCAGCAGCTCGATTGCAGTGCCGAGTGGACGACGCAGCCAGCCTGGTGCCAGTTCCGTCAGGAACAGGGCGATACCGAAGCTCACCGGAACGGCGATGAGCAGCGCAATCAGCGAGGTTACGACGGTACCGTAAATCGGCACCAGCGCACCAAATTGTTCGTTAGGCGCATCCCAGGTTTTGGTCCACAGGAATGAGAAACCAAATTTCTGGATACTGGGCCAGGAGGAGAAAATCAGGGAGACGATGATGCCACCTAGCAGCAATAACACAATCAGCGCAGCCAGTTTCACCAGCGCGCCGAAGATCATGTCACCTTGTTTGCCAGGGGCTTTAAACGTCGGCTTAGTGGCAGCCATAGAAGTCTCTGTTCTCAGGGGAAGTCAGGGTGGCCAGCCTGTCGGCTGGCCAGGTCATTCACTTACTTGTACAGCGCTTTGCCGGAAGAATCTTTGATGTTGGCTTTCCAGGCATCACGAATCTGCGTGGTCACGCTTTCTGGCAGAGCTGCGTAATCCAGGCTGGTCGCCGTTTTTCCACCATTTTTGTAAGCCCAGTCGAAGAACTTCAGCACTTCGCTACCTTTCTCTGCATTAGCCTGATCTTTATAAACCAGGATGAAGGTGGTGGAAGTGATCGGCCATGCATCGTTGCCTTTCTGGAAAGTCAGGTCCTGGGCAAAAGATTCGCTCCAGTTCGCGCCTTTGGCCGCGTTAGCAAAGCTGGTTTCGCTCGGTGCCACAGCTTTGCCATCAGCATCGTGCAACTTGGTGTAAGTCAGGTTGTTCTGCTTGGCATACGCGTACTCGACGTAGCCGATTGAACCCGGCAGACGCTGGACGAATGCCGCCACGCCGTCGTTACCTTTACCGCCCAGACCGGTCGGCCAGTTTACGGTGTTGCCTTTACCAATTTTGCTGTTCCACTCTTCGTTCACTTTAGACAGGTAGCTGGTGAAGACGAAAGAGGTACCGGAACCGTCAGCGCGGCGTACCACGTTGATGTTGGTATCTGGCAGTTTCACGCCCGGGTTCAGTTTGGTGATCGCCGGATCGTTCCACTTTTTGATATTGCCCAGGTAAATGTCACCAACGGTTTTACCGTCGAGGGTCAGCTGACCAGACTTCACGCCAGGGATGTTAACCGCCAGAACCACACCACCGATCACGGTCGGGAACTGGAACAGGCCATTTTTTTGCAGATCTTCATCTTTCATCGGCGCATCTGACGCACCGAAATCGACGGTTTTGGCGATGATTTGCTTCACGCCGCCCGAAGAACCAATACCCTGATAGTTTACTTTGCTACCGGTGGCTTGCTGGTATTCTGCTGCCCACTTGGCATAAACCGGTGCCGGGAACGTCCCGCCTGCGCCAGTCAGATCGGTTGCTGCAAAAGCAGAGACCGCGCTTACTGCGAAGGTGGCGGCGAGGATTCGGGCTACGGTGCTACGCATCAGTGTCATGTTCCCTCCAGGGGAGTTAAAAAAATCAGGCTCTATGCCATTTTAGTAAGAGTCATTGATTGCTGCTGGAGGGAAAATAGGACAGTTTGATGACAGTCAAATGTACGAAATATGACAGTTTTATGACAAAGGTACCGACTCCGGTATAAGACGACGAGACGTTGTATAACAGGCTGTTAAGATTGTTTTTCTGTGGCGGAGCTAATGTGTCGAGTCGGCACACATCAGCCCCGTTTGCTTCACATTAGCCTAACCACTCAGACCATCATAAGGGATCTGCATCAGGATATGTGTTCTTTCATTATCCATTTTGACGGTGCAATCATTGATAGCATCAAGGTATGGATTTTTGGATTTATCGGCACCAAAAGCCTCCATCTCACACTGATACTTTCTTAAGTCCAGCCAGCTACGCTGCGCTTTGACAAAAATGTCCAGATAAGCCTCGGTGTCAGAAGGTGAGTCACGTAGCCCCTGCTTTATACGATCTTTTGCTTTCGCGTACTCAGCATTAAGAACTTTTTCCGCATTGTCTTTCTTATTTTCCAGACATTGATGAACTTCAGTATCATTTGCGGCGTTATCACAATCGTCGGCCCAGGCCATGTTGCTGGAGAAAATACCGTAGACTATCGATAAAAAAGCGAGATGTTTTATATGAATCAATTCCTGTTTCTCCGTAAATAATTTGCACGCTGGCGACCTCTTTCGTATCTCCGAGTACGATGATCGGTTTCAATAAAATGGATCAGTGAATCGAAGTCATTTGCCATGCAAGGTTCAAGATGGATTTGACCCTATATATCCAGACGCCTTTTCTCTCTTACGGTTGTGATAACTTTCTGCGTATATATTCCCGCGGCGAGCGATATCCCAGCGCGCTGTGCGGGTGATGTTCGTTGTAATGACTGAACGCCTCCGCCAGGTTCATCACCGCTACCTGGCTGTCCGGTTTTGGCATCACACTGATGTAATCCCGCTTTATCGTTTTCACGAAGCTTTCTGCTATGCCATTGCTTTCCGGGCTACGAACTGCGGTCGTACATGGCTCAAGCCCCAGCATCCGGGCGAACGCCCGCGTT